>NZ_JBARYR010000332.1:0-5459 GCF_049648075.1 Rubrivirga sp.
GGACGCCCGCGTCGAGGTCGTAAACGACGATGCCGGCGCCTACCTCGCCCAGACGGCTGAAACCTTCGACGTCATTCTGATCGACCTGCCGGACCCGAACCACGAGAGCCTAGCGAAGCTCTATAGCCGACCGTTTTATGCCCTCGTCCGCGACCGCCTGGGCGTCGGCGGGATGGTCGCGGTCCAGTCGACGTCACCGACGTTCGCGCGTGAGGCCTTCTGGAGCATCGTTACGACGGCCGAGTCAGCGGGCTTGAACCCGGAGCCATACCACCTCTACATCCCGAGCTTCGGTGACTGGGGTTTCTTCCTGGGCTCGACGCACGCCGTCCGCCCGGAGCGCTACGATCCGTCCATCGCCCTCGAGGTCATGTCTCCGGAGACGTTCCAGGCGGCTCGGCACTTTGATGCCGATATCGACCGCCTCGAGGTCGAGGTGAGCACGCTCGACGATCCGGTCGTGCTTCGCTATTACCAGAAGGGGTGGGCGCAATGGCAGTAAACGAGGTTCCGGTTCAGGGTCGGCTGCGCCGGCCTAGCGGCTCAGGGTTCGACTCCCGGCACCCCCAGTCTGCTTCGCCCTCGAGGGCGGGCGGGCACCACTTGTTGGCTGACTTCTGGGTCGAGGACGCCGGGCCGCTGCGCTGGACCGCAACGTGGGAGCGGCTGTTGCCGGACGCCTGTCGCAGTGCCGGCGCGACCGTCCTCGGATCCCGCTTCCACCAGTTCGAGCCCGACGGCGTGACCGGCATCGTCCTCTTGGCCGAGAGCCACGCGAGCGTCCACACCTGGCCCGAGGCCGGCCTCGTCACGCTCGACGTGTTCACGTGCGGCGCTCTCGACACCGAGGCCATCGTCCACTCCGTCCGCCAAGCGCTGCGCCCAAGCCGTGAACGCGTCACCGCCGTCGCTCGCGGGAATGCGGCGCAACCCGACCTTGAGGTCGCACGAACACCCCGCTCGTCCTCGAGGACGGCGCAGGCTGAACCGATGTCGGGACCACCACCCACCACCAATAGTCATCCCCGCGCAGGCGGGGACCCATACGGCCTTCCCGCCGATTCAAGCCGTGACTCGTCCTCGAGGGCGATCACATCCGCGCGAGCGGCTGAAACTCCTGAACCGCCCTCGAGGCCGCTTGCACCACTACATGGATCCCCGCATTCGCGAAGATGACTCTGTAGGAGGAATCGCCCTCGAGGACGATTCTGTTACTCGACACCCACTCTCACCAACCCACCAAAGACATGGGACTCATGGACCGCCTCCGCAACGAGCTCATCGACATCGTCGAGTGGGCCGACGGATCCCGCGACGACTTGGTTCACAAGTTTGACCGCCATCAGAACGAGATCAAGTCCGGCGCCAAGCTGGTCGTCCGCGAGGGTCAGGCCGCCGTGTTCGTCGACCAGGGCCGGCTCGCCGACGTGTTCGAGCCCGGCACCTACACGCTCGACACCGCCAACCTGCCGATCCTGACCACCCTCGAGGGCTGGAAGTACGGCTTCGAGAGCCCGTTCAAGGCCGAGGTCTACTTTGTCAACACGCGCCGCTTCCCGGACCAGAAGTGGGGGACCAAGAACCCCATCATGTTGCGCGACCCCGAGTTCGGTCCGACGCGTCTGCGGGCATTCGGTACGTACGCGTTCCGCGTCAGCGACCCGGCGACGTTCCTGGAGGAGATGGTCGGCACGTCGGGGGCGATGGACACTGAGGAGGTGACCAACCAGATCCGAAACACGCTGGTGGCCCGGTTTACCGACGTGCTCGGGTCGTCCGGTCTCGCCGCCCTCGACATGGCGTCGAACGTGGATGAGCTGGGCGGCTTCATCTCGGAGAAGATCGCGGACGACATGGAGGAGTACGGCCTCGAGGTCGTGAACCTGTTAGTGGAGAACGTGTCCCTCCCGCCGGCTGTCGAGGAGGTCTTGGACCAGCGGACGAGCATGGGCGTGATCGGGAATCTCGGCGCGTACACGCAGTTCCAGACCGCCCAGGCGATCGGGAAGGCGGCCGAGAACCCAGGCGGCGGTGCCGCTGCGGCCGGTGTCGGGATGGGCGCGGGCATGATGATGGCGAACCAGATGGGCGGCGCCATGATGGGCGGCGCGGCGGCGCAGCCGTCCTCGAGCCCGACGCCTCCGCCTCCGCCGCCGGCCGTGACCTACCACGTCTCCGTCGATGGCCAGACGACCGGTCCGTTCACGCTCGACCAACTCCGTCGTAAGGCCGGCGACGGGAGCCTGACGCGCCAGACGCACGTCTGGAACGAGGGCATGAGCGGATGGACCCGCGCCGGCGAGGTCGACGCACTCGGCCCGGTGTTCGGCGCCGTACCACCGCCCCCTCCGCCGCCCGGCGCCTAGCCGTCCTCGAGGGCGACTCCTCGTGTGCGCCCTCGAAAAGGATTAGGGAAAGCCCGGCAGCAGAAACGCTCGCTGCCGGGTAGGTTCGCTGTTCACGGTCTGGTCGGTCAATGAGTCCGCAGGCGAAGGCGGTCCTGTCGGACATAGGAGGATTACTGACTGTACCCGGTTTGGTAGCGCTGACGGCTATGGTCGTCGGCGCTGTCGCGGGGGAGTGGTGGGCGCTCGTGCCGCTTGGAGTGACTGCGGCCGTAAGCCTGGGCGGAGGACTGGCGATTCGCTACCTCTGCCGGACGTCCTCCTCCGATGGTCTTCGATCTCCGATGGGAGCCGTCGTCGTGGCGGTAGGCTGGATCGGGGCGGCCATGCTCGGGGGGTTGCCGCTTTACATAGCGGCCGTGGGCAGCGGTGAGCCGTCGATGGCACCCTACGGGACCGTGTGGAGCGCCTTTTTTGAGGGGATGTCGGCCCTCACGAGCTCGGGGCTGACGATGGCGTCGGATCCGTCCGAGCTTCCCTTTGCCTTCCAATGGTGGCGCACCGCCCTCGAGTGGGTTGGCGGGATGGGTGTGGTGATGCTGGCGCTGATCCTGTTTCGGACCCACGCAAACCGCGTCTCGCTCGTGACCTCCGAGATCAACGTCGAGGAGTTTGCGGAAGACAACACCGACGCGGTCAAGCGCTTGTGGATGGTCTACTCCGTCCTGACGGGCGCGTCCGTGATCGCGTTCTGGCTCGTGGGGATGCCTCTGTGGGAGGCGCTCAATCACGGTGTCGCGGGCGTCGCGACCGGAGGCTTCGCCGTGACGTCGGACAGCTTCGGGAGCTACGGCTCCGTTGTGAAGTGGGTCGGGATCGTCGTGATGGTGCTGGGGGCGATGGACTTCGCGGTCCACGTCCGCGTGTTCACGCGCCGCCAGTGGAGCGACCTGTGGCGGGACAGCCAGACCGTCGGACTGTGGATCGCACTCGTCTTGGGCAGCGTGGTCCTGCTGGGCGTCACGACGGCGCGCGGCGACACTGGAAGCACGACCGACTTCGCGTTCATGTGGGCGAGCGCGCTCGCCACGTGTGGCTTTGGGACCGTCGACCTCGCCGACTGGAGCGGCGCCGCGCTCTGGGTCTTGACCGTTGGGATGTTCGTAGGAGCCGCGGCTGGATCGACGGGCGGCGGGCTCAAGATTCGGCGCGTCGCCTTGCTCCTGAAAGAGATCGTGTGGCAGATCCGCGACAAGGACGACGTCCGCAAGCGGAGGAACCAGTTCGAGGGAGAAGCCCTCGAGACCGACGAGGCCTTCTCGCTCGTGCGCCAGGCGAGCTCGCTCGCGATGGCGTTTATCGCGTCGCTCGCGATTGGCGCGCTGGCGCTCTTGGTCGTCCTCGACGGCGAGTTCGACACGATCGACGTCTTGTTCGAGACGACATCGGCGCTGGGCGCAGTCGGGCTCTCGTCCGGCGTCACGAGCGCGGACCTCCCGGCCGCCGCCAAGGCCGTGATGATCACGCTCATGTGGCTCGGCCGCTTGGAGGTGATGGCCGCGTTGATGATCGTGGCTGCGCTCCTCGACAAGGTGCTCGGACGCGGCGAGCCGGACGAGCGCGTCCTCGAGGACGCTGGCGTCAGCGGGGCGTAGGAGCGGAGTCGTCCTCGAGGACGTCTCTATACTCACGGCGGCTCCCCATGACCCCGATGACTCGTTTCCTTGGCGCCCTCGTTCTCGCGGCGCTCGTCACCGTCCCGGCGCAGTCTCAAGAGACGCTCCTGCTCCGCCAGCCGACGCTCAGCGCCCAACACGTCGCCTTCGCCCACGGCGGAGATCTCTGGGTGGCGGACCGATCTGGCGGCGACGCTCGTCGCCTGACCAGCACGCCCGCCGTCGAGGCCGACCCGCATTTCTCGCCCGACGGCCGGATGATCGCGTTCACGTCCAACCGCTCCGGCCTCGAGGCCGTCTACACCGTTCCCGTCGAGGGCGGCGACCCGACGCGCCTGACGTGGTACCCAGCGTCTTCGCAGGCACGAGGGTGGTCGCCCGACGGCGCACGCGTGCTCTACGCGTCCTCGAGGGAGACGGCGCCCGTCGGGTACAACCGGTTGTGGACGGTCGCCCTCGAGGGCGGGCCGTCGGCCCTCGTTCCGATGCCGCGCGCGACCGACGGCGCCTACAGTCCCGACGGGCAGCGGATGATCGTCGACCGCGTGCGGCGGTGGGACCAGGAGTGGCGGAACTACCGGGGCGGCCAGAACACGCCGCTCGCGATCCTCGACCTCGAGTCGATGGAAGAGATCTACCTGCCGAACGAGCGGACGACCGACATCGAGCCCGTCTGGCACGGCGACACGGTCTACTTCGTCTCCGACCGCGACTGGACGGCCAACGTCTGGTCCTACGATCCGGCCACCGGAGACCTCCGCCAGCGGACCGCCTTCGAGGACGCCGACGTGAAGGCTCTCAGCGCCGGACCTGACGTGCTGGCCTTCGAGCGCGAAGGCTGCCTCCACACCTTCGATCCCGCGACCGACCAAACCTCGACGCTGTCGATCACCGTCCGGGGCGACTTCCCGTGGGCGGCCTCGAGGTGGGAGAACGTCACCGGCGATGTCGAGTCCGTGGGGCTCTCGCCGACGGGCCAGCGCATCGTGATGGCGGCTCGCGGCGAGGTGTTTACGGTCCCCGTCGAAAACGGCGACGCGCGCAACCTGACGCGCTCCTCCGACGCCGCCGACCGAGCCGTCACGTGGTCGCCAGATGGCCGGCACGTCGCGTGGTTCTCCGACGCCGGTGGCGACGGCTACGGCCTGATGCTGGCCGAGCAGGACGGGATGAGTGAGCCGCGCCGCATCGACATCGGCGAGTCCGTGATGGCGTGGGAGCCCGTCTGGTCGCCGGACAGCGAGCACATCGCGTTCGTCGACGACGACGTCCGCGTACGCGTCCTCGAGGTCGAGTCCGGCCGCATCCAGACCGTCGACGTGGGCGGGACCAACATCGAGCGCGGCAACATGGCGCCGACGTGGTCGCCGGACTCGCAGTGGCTCGCCTACGCCACGTCGGCGCCGAACAACTTCCGCCGCGTCATGGCATGGTCCGC
>NZ_JBARYR010000333.1:0-1565 GCF_049648075.1 Rubrivirga sp.
GGATGACACGAGGTTTGTCAGCCCACTCAGCGCCGCGCGGGGCGGACGGGAGGGTGACGTCGAGCGTCGGGTAGGGCTCGGGGACCAGCATCGAGAACGCCAACATCGTCCCGTCGGGCGACCACGCGAGTCCGCTCGGCGACCGCTCGAGCTGCGTCAGCCGGGCCACCTGGCCCGTGTCCTGCCAGCGGACGTGGAGCTCCGCGCCCTGGTCCGTTCCCGCCACGAATGCTACCCGGTCGCCGCTCGGCGACCACCGCGGCGACGACTCGTTTGCCTCGTCCATCGTCAGCTTGCGGTGGCCAGTCCTATCGGCGCTCACGGTCCACAGCGACCGACGGCGGCGGTCCGTCATCCGGTCCATGCTGGTACGAACGTAGACGACGTCGGCGCCGTCCGGCGAGATCTGTGGATCTGCGGCCCACTCGAGCTCGAACACGTCCTCGAGGGCGAACCGCTCTTGGGCGAGCGCGGGGACGGCGAGCAGAGCGAGAACGGCGACGAGCGGGCGCATAACGGTTGAGACAGTCTGTGCCGATGATAAACCTGCTGTGCTCGTCCTCGAGGGCGAGACGCCGACCTCGAGGCTGGAGAACCGCTCGAGGTCGGCGTCGGAGCAGGCACGGATCTCGTCGACGCTAGACGGTATGGCCACTCGAGCTACCGTTTTGGAGACGGGACCCGGACCATGTAAAGCGGGTCGTCACCAAGGCCCGCCAACTCAAGCCGGTCGCCGTCGACCTTGGCGTGGCCGACTCGCATGGCGATCATCTCCTCGTCGAAATACGCCTCATGGCTCGGCTCTTCGAGCAGCAAGTACGGTCCGACCATGTCGAAGCGGATGGTGTCTCCGTCGGGCGACACCGTCGCGGTCCCGTCGTCGTGGAACGCGATTCGGACGCCGGCGACCACGCCCGCGTCGTCCACAACGCCCCCTTCCCACGTCCCGATCAACTCGGGCGGTACCTCGGGCGGCGCGGCGCGCACGTATCGCTGCGGTGGTGGCACGTCCTCGACGCCGCTGACAGTTAGCGTCAGCGTATCGCCCTCGAGGTCGAGATCGATTGAAATCGAGTCGCCCTCCAAGACGAGCCGTCCGTCCTCGACGCGGTAGGGCGTCGTGAAGAGGTAGGCCATCGCGCCTGTGTCGTCGTCCTGGATGATCGTGTCGGCCAGGGTCGAGTCCGATACGACCAAGTGTCGGTAGAGCACCGTGTTGACGTAGGTCTCGAGGCCGTCCTCTCCATTGAACTCGTGCTTCGTCGTCACCGTGTCGGCGTTGACCCACGTGCCGTACGCGCCCGCCGGCAACGTCGTGTCAGCGACGGCGAGCAATGCGAGGAGCGCGAGAACCATGGGCATGTCGTCCTCGAGGCCGGGAGTCGACCTCGAGGACGCGGAAGGCTAGACGTAGTCCTCCATCGGAGGACAGGAGCAGACCAGATTGCGATCGCCGTAGGCGTTGTCGACGCGGCCCGTGCTCGGCCAGAACTTGGACGCGCGGTCGCCCGTCGGCCACGCGGCTTGGCTCCGCGTGTACGGGTGGCTCCACTCGTCGGACGTCA
>NZ_JBARYR010000334.1:0-8150 GCF_049648075.1 Rubrivirga sp.
CGTTCTACCGCTCTGAGGCCGGCCGGTACGTGGGGCGCCGGAGCGCCGTCGGCCGCGCCCGGGCGTCCACGCGGGACTACCTCGAGACGCTCCTCGCGCTCACCGACTAGCGACCTGCTCCGGCCACCTCGGCGCTCGGTCGACCTCGAGGACGAGCGGAGCCGCATCGAGGTCGAGACCCGATGGGCCATGTGTACGTTCATGCTGTCCTTCCGATCTGGTCTCATGCGTTCCCTCCTCCTCGCCCTCGCGCTCTGTTCGTCCGCCGCGGCCCAGCCCACCGCCGCAGACTCGGCACTCGTGGGCCGGCTCGTGGACGGGCTCCGCCTCGAGATCGGCGTCGAGGGCATGAACGCCATGGCGGACAGCATGAAACTGATGACCAGCCAGATGCCGGGCGGGATGGGCGGGGCCATGTCCGCCGCGTTCCGCACCGACCTCGAGGACGCCGAGGCCGCCGTCCGCGCGAGCCTCCTCGAGGACCACCGGCCGGACCTGGTCCGCGACGCCATCGCGTTCCTCGACGGACCCGCCTACGACCGCATCTTGGCCGCCACCCCGTTCAGCCCAGCCTCGATGGGACCCCAACAGATGATGCAGCTCGCCGAAGACCCCGGCGACGGCCCCATGGCGGACTCCGTGCTCACAGTGCGGTACGCCCGCGCGATGATGGCCGCCACGCAGTCCCCCGAGCTCCAACGGGCCACCATCGACATCATGGTCGAGTCGATGCCCCCGTCGGTCGCTGCGTTCTTCGACCAGATGGGCGGTCTCGAGGCCATCGCTGAGGCGGGAATGGGGGACGACATGCTCGAGGCCCAGCTCTCGATGATGCTCCCTGCCTTGCGCATCTCCCTCGCCGACGTGCCAGAGAACGACGTGCGCGCTGCGACGGACTTCTACGAATCGGAGGCGGGGCAGTACGTCATGTTCCGCACCACCCTCGCCTCGATCCGACTCCAAATGCCGGCCATGATCGAAGCGATGGCGCCGATGCTCTCCATCCTCGACGACACGGCGAAGCAGACACGGCCCGACGCGCCGCCGCCGGCCCCACCCTCCGATCCTGGCGTCCTCGAGGTCGCCGATGTGATGCCCGAGATCATCGGCGGGATGGCGGCCCTCCAGTCGCGCGTGGTCTACCCCGAGTCCGCCCGCGACGATGGAGCCGAAGGCCGGGTGATAGTCGAGTTCGTGGTCGCTCCAGACGGGTCGGTCCGCGACCTCGAGGTCGCCCGCTCGCCCGACGACCGGCTGAGCGAGGCCGCCCTCGAGGCCGTGCGTGGGACCCGGTTTAAGGCCGGCAGCGATGGAGGCAAGCCGGTCGCGGTCCGGTTCACGGTGCCCATCACGTTCCGGCTGCAGTAGCCGCCCTCGAGGACGAGATCACGACGGACGAGGGTCTGCCTTGGGCCGTCCCTAAATACAGATCCATGCGCAGACTCGTCCTCCTCTTCGCCTTCGTCTCCGTGTCCGCCGCCGCCCAAACGGCGACCGTCGATACGTCGCTCGTGAACCGCCTGACGCGCGTGCTCGGGCTCGACGCCGACGTCAGCATCGGGATCCGGTCTACAGATGCGACCGAGGCCACCGCGGCCCCCACGATGGTCAGCCTAGGGGACTCGGTCGAAGTCGCCATCGTGGAGGAGTACGATCCGGCGCTCCTCGAGGACGCGCTTTCCTTTCTCGAAGGCCCGGCGTTCCAGCGGCTCGAGGCGTCCCAGCGGGCCTGGTTCGCAGATCAGTCTCCCGAGGACATGATGGCGCTCATGAGCAGCGGAGGCCCTCCCGACGCTCCCCGCGCCGATTCGGCACTCGTCGTGGACTATGTCGACGCTCAAATCGCAGCCACGAGGCCCGACGACATCCGCCACGAATCGTTTCAGGTTGCTCGAGCCCAGATGGACCCCGCCGCGCGCTCCGTCCTCGACGACGCCGGCTTCTTCTCGGCCATGACATCGGACGGGGGGCAAGGCGACGCTCGCGCACGCTTTCTCGCGATCCGCTCCGCTCGGCTCCAACTCGCCGATGCAGACCCCGCTGACGTCCGCGCCGTCGCGTCCTACTACCGCTCCGAGGCCGGTCGCCACGTCGAGCGGCAGGTCGCTCTTGGGAGATCACGGGCTCAGCTTCCTGTCTTGGTGTCCTCGCTCGAGTCGATGGCCGAGCAGTTCCGAACGGCCCGCGGTCAGTAACCGCCCTCGAGGGCGCGTGACCCACTCGAGGCCGAGACGACGGTAGAGGTGGCGAACCCGCCTCGCCCTCGATGCTCCGCCTCCTCGCCCTCGTCTTGCTGCTTCCCTCGGCCACCGCAGCACAAACCCTCGACGTCAACACCGTCGCGGAGTCGCTCCTCAGCGCGTCGTGGTTCGAGGACGGCATCTCCGACCCGCCTAAGGGTCTCGACGCCTTCATCGACGCCGCGCACCGGGCGTACGTCGAAGCGTACCAGCGCTCGGCGCCCGCCGACCTCGAGGCCGACAGCCTCGCCCTCTCTGTCGGTGCCCTCGCATTTAACGTCCTCGACCTCGATGAGTCTATCCTCGCCACGGAGGACGAAGAGGCGCTCTCGAACGCGATGTTCCTCGGCGAGATCTCCCCGAGCCTCCGCCTCGCTGACTCCGTCCACGTCCACCGCTACCTGACCGCGTCCGGGTACCTCGACCGGTCCGCGGAGATGAAGCGCCTCGAGGCCGCGAGCCCTCACAACGTGTCCGGCGCCTCCTTTACCCTCGAGCAGCAGCAGACCTTGGTCGATGCCCACCGGCAGTTCATCTGGTCCCAGACCCACGTCCTGTTCCGCTACGTGCTCCGCGACGTGGCCGCATCCGACCTCGAGGCCGTGATCGCGACCCACGAGAGCCCAGACGGTCGAGACGCCGTCGAGCGCTCCATCGAGGCCGTCGCCACGCTTCAGCCGTTCGCGGACGCGATGCTCGCCTGGTCATCGGCCATCTTCGAGAACCTGGGCGAGGGGGCACCCGCGCCTCCACTGGTCGTCCCGGCGAGCCACTAGCGTCCTCGAGGTCGCTGACACAAGCCCGGCACCCCGCGTCGCTAGGTTCGACCCGTGCTCGACCTCGATTCCGACGACGCCCTCCTCTACGGCCACGACCCGACCGAGCGGATCGTCGCGCTGCACCCGACCGGCCCGGCCTCGATGCGGCTCTACCGCCGCCGCTCCCCGACCGAGGTCGTGACGGAAGACGTCCGGGTCCACCCGTTCTTTTTCCTGTCCGACGCCGACCTGCTGCGCGGCTTCCCACGCGACCGGTTCCAGTTCCAGGAGCTCGCCGGGCCGGGGTTCTTCAAGAACGTCGTCGCGTTCCCGGACCGCGGGAGCTACTTCGAGGCGCTGCGCCACATCGAGCGCAAGACGGAGACCGAGAAGTCGAGGCCGGACGAGGTCTACCTGCCCGGCTCGCCCGAGCAGCAGTACCTGATGCAAACCGGCCGGACGCTGTTCAAGGGGATGGCGTTCGAGGACCTGGTCCGCCTCCAGCTCGACATCGAGGTCTACAGCACCGCCGGCTTTCCCCAGGCGACGGTCCCCGAACACCGGATCATCCTGGTCGCACTGTCCGACTCGACCGGTTGGTCGCGACTGGTCGGCGATCCGCACATGACCGAGGAGCAAGTCCTGCGCGAGACGCTCGACTGGGTCAAGGAGCGCGACCCCGACGTCATCGAGGGCCACAATATCCAGTCGTTCGACTTCCCCTACCTGTTCGAGCGATGCCGGCGGTGGGGCGTGCCCATCGACATCGGCCGCGACGGGAGCACGCCGCGCACCTTCCCGACCTCGATGCGGTTCGCCGAGCGCCAGGTCGAGTTCGAGTCGACCGAGATCGCGGGCCGCCACGTCATCGACACGCTGCACCAGGTGATGGCGTTCGACGTGTTCAAACGCGACCTGCCGAACTACACCCTCAAGGGCGCTGCCAAGTACTTCGGCTTCGCACCCGAGGACCGGACCTACGTGCCCGGCGACCAGATCTCAAAGGTTTGGGACACGGACCCGCACCGGCTGATGGAATACGCCATCGACGACGCGACCGAGACGGAGCGGCTGGCCGCACACCTGTCCGGCAGCACGTTCTACCTCACCCAGATGGTGCCGATGCCGTACGGCCAAGCCGCGCGCACCGGGCCGGCGGCCAAGGTCGAGAGCTTGTTCGTCCGGGGCTACTTGCACGCTCGCCAGGCGCTCCCCCGCGCCGAGTTCGGGAGCCAGGTCGTCGGCGGCTACACGGACGTGTTCGTGACCGGCGTCGTCGGCCCGGTCGTCTACGCCGACGTCGAGAGCCTGTACCCGTCGATCATGCTCAACTACGACGTCCAACCCAAGGGCGACGCGCTCGGGCTGTTCCCGCGCCTGCTCCAACGGCTCACCGACCTGCGGTTCGAGACCAAGGACGCCATGAACGCCGCGTCCGGCGACGACCGCGCCGAACTCGACGCGCGACAAAGTGCCTACAAGATCGTCATCAACTGCTTCTCGCCTGACACGGACGTGATGACGACGACGGGTCCGCGGCGCGTTGGCGACCTCGAGGTCGGAGACTTCGTCTATGCCATCGACCCGGACACGCTCGAGCCAGCCGTGAAACCCGTCGAGGCCGTGTACTCGCAACGGTACACCGGTCCGATGGTCGAGATCAAGAACCGACACACGGACTTCCTCGTCACGCCCGAGCATCGCTTCCTCACCGCCCGCTTCCGCCCTGGTGGCACGTTCGCCGACTACGAATGGGAGACGGCGTCCAACCTACTCGAGGACTCGGTTCGCCGGAAGCTTCCGTCACTCGCGCCTCTGCCCGGTCGAGTCTCGTCCTCGAGGGTGTCGGTCGCCGCGCTGTGTGACCGCCACGGAATCGAGTACAAGACGGGACCTCGGGGGATCAAGGAGCACCGGCGTCAAGGCCGCTGGCAGCCCGAGTCGTTCGACCTCGAGGACTGGCTCGCCTTTGTCGGCTGGTACGTGAGCGAGGGGACCTCGTACAAGAGCATCCCCAAGACGTACGCGAACGGCACTGTGCGAGGCGAGAGCTACACCGTCACGCTCTGCCAGAAGCGAGCGGATGGCCGAGACGCGATCCGAGACCTCCTCGACCGCATGAGGTTCGCGTTTGGAGAAGGCCAGAGCGGTTTCACGTTCTCATCGCGCGTGTTCTATCGCGTCCTCGAGGCCGAATGCGGACGGGGCTCCTACCACAAGCGGCTTCCCGAGTGGATTTTCGGCCTCCCCAGTTCGTGTCTCCAGCACGTCTTCGACGCTCTCATGGCAGGCGATAGCGACGCCCACGGGAAGCGGTACACGACAGCCAGCCGCCAGCTCGCCAACGACTTTGTTCGGCTCTCTCTCCATCTCGGGCGACGCTCCTATGTGATGTCGCATGATGGAGCGTACCGGATCGCAGTGAACGATCCCAGCGCGACCGTTCCGAAGGGGCTGGCGCCAGTCGTCAAGGGCGGACATCGGCGTGAGGTTCAGTACGACGGCGAGGTCTTCTGTCTCTCGGTCGCAGACCATCACACGGTTCTGGCCGGGCGGAACGGGCTGTTCAACTGGTGCGGTCAGAGCTTCTACGGAAACATGGGCTTCGGCTACGCCCTGTTCAACGACTTCGCCGAGGCCGACCGCGTGGCCGCGACGGGCCAGGACCTGCTGCGCCAGATCATGACGCTCGCCCGCGAGGCCGGCGCCCAGGTCATCGAGGTCGACACCGACGGCGTCCTGTTCGTGCCGCCGTCCGACCTCGAGGGCGAAGAGCAAGAGCGGGCGTTCGTCCGGGCGCTGAGCGAGCAGATGCCCCCTGGCATCCGCATCGGGTTCGACGGCCGGTTCCGCCGGATGCTCTCGTACAAGAAGAAGAACTACGCCCTCCTGCGCTACGACGGAACGCTCAAGTTCAAGGGCTCGAGCCTGGTCTCGAGGTCGTCGGAGCGGTTTGGGCGGGCGTTCGTGCGCGACACGATCCGGCTGCTCTTGGACCAAGACGTCCAGGGCTTGCACGACCTCTACCTCCGCCACCGCCGTCAGATCGAGTCCCACGACTGGCAAGGGATCGAGAGCTTCCAGCGGACCGAGACGCTTAAGACCTCGCTCCTGGACTACCAACGCGCCGTCAACGCGAACGAACGGACGCGCTCGGCGGCGTACGAGGTGGCGCGGCGCGAGGCCGAGCGGACCGGTCGCAAGACGCGCATCGGCGACCGCGTGTCGTACTACATCGCCGAGGGCAACCGGACCGCTAGCGGTCCGGGGCGCGTGTTCGAGACCGCACGGGCGTCGGCGCACTGGGACCCGGCGGCGCCGGACGAGAGCACGGCGTTCTACCTCGACCGGCTCGACCAACTCGCGGCCCGGTTCGAGCCGTTCTTCGAGACGCCTGCCCAGTTCCGTTTGGTGTTTTCCGAAGAGGACCTGTTCGGCTTCGACCCGGCCGGCGTCACCCTCGTCGTTCGCGAGCGCGAGCCGGACGACCTCGAGGACGACGTGCCGTTCTAACGCTCCGACCTCGAGGACGAAACACGGCCGGCAGAACCTCTCGGCTCTCAGGCGACCCGGGCCTCCATCGAGGACGGCTCGACGAGCGGACGCAGAAACTCGACGACGCGCGCGATCACGGCGTCGGACCGCAGGATGCGCCGGTGGCCCAGGCCGTCCGTCGCCCAGAACGCCGTGGCCGCCTGGCCGGCCCGTCCGCCGTCCTCGAAAGGGACCTCGCGATCGGACCGGTCGTGGACGAGGAGCACGACGGGGCGACTCGGGCGCGACCGATTGGCGGCCGTGTCCACACGGATCCGTCGGTGGGCTCGACCTCGAGGACGAGCCGCGAGGTCGTCCGGCGGAGCCGATCTAAGGGCATGCACTATCCGATGACTACGGCGAACCCGGGACCGTACACGGGGTGTATCCCCACTCCACTACCCGAATCCCACCCGATGACCCGCGCCCTCCTCCTCGCCTTCGCCCTCGCCATCACCGGCTGCTCCTCGTCGTCGGCCCCCGCGATGGACACGGCCTCCACGATGACGATCGTCGAGACCGCCGTCGCGACGCCTGCCCTGTCGACACTCGTCACGGCGGTCCAGGCTGCCGACCTCGTCGAGACGCTGAACGGTCCCGGCCCCTTCACCGTCTTCGCCCCTACCAACGACGCCTTTGACGAGGTCCCGGACGAGACGCTCGCGAGCCTGCTCCAGCCGCAAAACCAAGCCCAGCTCCAGGGCCTCCTGACGTTCCACGTCGTCCCCGGCCGGCTCGCGGCGGCTGATCTCAGCGACGGACAGACGCTCACGACCGTGAACGGCGCCGACCTCGAGGTTCAGATCCGCGGCGGGGTGGTCATGATCGGCGACGCCGTCGTCCGACAGGCCGACGTGTTCGCGTCGAACGGCGTCGTGCACGTCATCGACGACGTCCTCATGCCGTAGGGCGCCGAGCGCTGTTTCGTCTTTCGGGGCGGCCTCTCGGGGCCGCCCCTTCTTTTTGCCGCACCTGGTCGGGATCCAGCCTCGAGGTCGGACACGCGAGGGGCCGTAGAACCTCGAGGGCGGGACCGAGACCGGGCGGCTGTCGTACCGACGTTGATGCCTCGCACCGCTCTCCTCCTCGGCGCCACCGGCCTGGTCGGCGGCCACGTCTTGGACCGGCTCATCGAGGCCGGCGCCTGGGACCGCGTCGTCACCCTCGGCCGCAGGCCGATGCCAACCGTCGGCGAGTGCCACGGACACCACGTCGTTGACTTTGACGCCCTCGAGAGCCGTGAGGCCGGCGCAGCCAACGAGCGTGGCCTGTTCACGTGCGACGACTATTTCTGCTGCCTTGGCACGACCATCAAGACGGCCGGCTCGCAGGCCGCCTTCCGCCGCGTCGACCACGGGATCCCGATCGAGGCCGCACGTCTCGCCCTCGAGGGCGGCGCGACGCAGGCCCTATTGGTGAGCGCGCTCGGCGCCGACCCGTCCTCGAGGGTCTTCTACAACCGCGTCAAGGGCGAGACCGAGCGTGATCTGGGGGCCGCCGGGTTCGAGTCGGTCGTGATCACGCGGCCGTCGCTGTTGTCCGGGGACCGCGACGAGGACCGGCTCGGCGAGCGCGTGGGGCTGGCTGTGCTGGGCGCGATCGAGCCGCTGATGATCGG
>NZ_JBARYR010000335.1:0-3348 GCF_049648075.1 Rubrivirga sp.
GGATGACACGAGGTTTGTCAGCCCACTCAGCGCCGCGCGGGGCGGACGGGAGGGTGACGTCGAGCGTCGGGTAGGGCTCGGGGACCAGCATCGAGAACGCCAACATCGTCCCGTCGGGCGACCACGCCAGCCCGCTCGGCGACCGCTCGAGTTGCGTCAGGCGCGCGACTTGCCCCGTGTCCTGCCAGCGGACAAACAGCTCGGCGCCCTGGTCGGTCCCTGCCACGAACGCCACGCGGTCCCCACTCGGCGACCATCGCGGCGACGACTCGCTGCCCTCGCCTATCGTCAGTTTGCGGTGGCCGGTCCCGTCCGCGTTCACGGTCCACAGCGACCGTCGGCGCCGGTCCGTCATCCGGTCCATGCTGGTGCGGACGTAGACGACGGTCTCGCCATCAGGCGAGATCTGCGGGTCTGCCGCCCACTCGAGCTCGAACACGTCCTCGAGGGCGAACCGCTCCTGGGCGAGCGTGGGGACAGCGAGAAGGGCGAGGAGAGCGACGAGCGGGCGCATGACGGCAGAGACAGTCTGCGCCGATGATAAACCCGCCCGTGCGTCGTCCTCGAGGTCGTTACCGGGTGCCGCCGAAGGCCGCGAACACGCTCGTCTTGTGCAGCACGTCCACCGTCCGGAAGCCGACGCGGCGCAGCAGGTCGATCTGGTAGAGCAGCGGTCGCGGCGTGTCCTCTTTCTCGACGTAGGCGAACACGCGCTCGCGAAACGCCTCGTCCTCGAGGTCGGAGAGGTACTCGCCGTAGCGCGACCACATCAGCGACTGGATCGCCTCGGCGCTGTGCGTGACCAGGTCGGAGAGCCAGAACGAGCCGCCCGGACGCAGCGATCGATGCACGGCCTGGAAGACCGACTCCCACTCGGCATCCGTCCGCAGGTGGTGGAGCGCGGCGCCCGTCACCACGATGTCGTAGCGGTCGGCCTCGAGGTCGAGGTCCCGGATGTCGGCCTGAATGGCGCGCACGGGCTTCGAGGTCGCCGCCGAAACGCGCTCGAGGGCGCGGTCCAGCATCGGCCGGCAGGTCCACCAGGTCGACCTCGAGGTCGGGGATCTCTTGGAGCAGTCGCAGCGCGTAGTTGCCGGCCCCGCAGCCGATGTCCAGGATCCGTGTCGCGCGGGGCGTGCTCGCGGCGGCGGCCTGGGCGATCAACTCGAGGACGAGCGGCGCGTCGATGGTCGTCGCCTGTCCGACCTCGAGGCTGGAGAACCGCTCGACGTCGCCGTCGAAGCGGGCGCGGATCTCGTCGACGGTCGACGTCGCCATCCGGGCTACCGTTTCGGAGACGACACGCGGATCATGTAGAGCGGGTCGTCGCCCAGGCCCGCCAGCTCGAGCCGGTTGCCCTCCACCTTGGCGTGCCCGACGCGCATGGCGATCAGCTCCCCGTCGAAAAAGGTCTCATGGCTCGGCTCCTCGAACAGCAGGTACGGCCCGAGCATGTCGAAGCGGATGGCGTCCCCGTCGGGCGACACCGTCGCGGTCCCGTCGTCGTGGAACGCGATCTGGACGCCGGCAACCACGCCCGCGTTGTCCATGACGCCCCCTTCCCACGTCCCGATCAGCTCGGGCGGTACCTCGGGCGGGGACGCGCGCCCGTATCGCTGCGGCGGCGGCTCGTCCTCGATGCCGCTGACGGACAGCGTCAGCGTGTCGCCCTCGAGGTCGAGATCGACCGTGATCGAGTCGCCCTCGAGGACGAGCCGTCCGTCCTTGACGCGGTAGGGCGTCGTGAAGAGGTAGGCCATCGTGCCGGTGTACTCGTCCTCTTGAACGACGGTGTCGACGAGGGTCGAGTCGGTGAGGACGAGGTGCCGGTAGAGCACCGTGTGGACGTAGGTCTCGGGGCCGTTCTCGCCCTTGACCTCGTGCTTCGTCGAGACGGTGTCGGCGTTGGCCCACGTGCCGTACATCTCGGCTGGCAACGTGGTGTCGGCGACGGCGAACAGAGCGAGGAGCGCGAGGATCATGAGGGGGTTGTTCTCGAGGGCCGTCAGGCCGGCGCAGCCAACGGCTACTGCCCGGGGCCGCGGGGCTCTCGGACCATCGAGAGGTCGTCGCCGTCGGGCTCGGGGATTCGGAGGCGGTCACCATCGACCTCGATGCGTCGGGCGCGTCGGGTGACGATCTCGCCCTCCGCGTAGACCCGGTCCCTCCGGTTCTCGGTCAGGAGGTACGGGCCGAGCACCGTGAACGCCACGTCGCCGTCGGGCGACTCGGTCACGGTCCCGTCGGGGTGGACGATAATCCGGATCCCGACGACGATCCCCGCGCGGTCCGTCACGCGGCTGACCCACGACCCGACCAGGTCCGGCGAGACGCCCGACCCGCGGACGTAGCTCGTCGGCGGGGCGCCGTCCGGCATGCCGACCTGGCGGACCGTCAGCGTGTCGTCCTCGAGGTCGACCTCGAAACGAACGGCGTCGCCCTCGAGGGCGAGGAGGCCGTCCTCGAGGCGGTATGGCCTCGTGAACACGTAGGCCGTGGGGCCGGAGGTCGAGCTTTCATGCACGAAGGTGTCTACGAGCGTGGAGTCGGTGATCTCGACCTGGCGGTAGAGCACGGTGGTGGTCAGGACCTCGGGTCCGTCCGGGCCGTTGACCTCGACCTCGGTCGTGACGGGGTCACCGTTGACCCACGTGCCCTGGATGCCGGCGGGCTGCGTCGTGTCGGCGCAGGCGAAGAGAGCCAGGAGGGCGAAGATCAGAGGGGCGGTCGCCCTCGAGGCCGAGACTCGACCTCGAGGACGCCGGAGGTTAGGCATAGTCCTCCATCGGAGGGCAGGAGCAGACCAGGTTGCGGTCGCCGTAGGCGTTGTCGACGCGGCCCGTGCTCGGCCAGAACTTGGACGCGCGGTCGCCCGTCGGCCAGGCGGCTTGGCTCCGGGTGTACGGGTGGCTCCACTCGTCGGCGGTCACCTCGAGGACGGTGTGGGGCGCCATCTTGAGCACGTTGTCGTCTGCGTCGGCGGTGCCGATCTCGACCTCCTGGATCTCGGTGCGGATCGAGATCATGGCGTCGCAGAACCGGTCGAGCTCGGCCTTCGACTCGCTCTCGGTCGGCTCGATCATCAACGTGCCCGTGACGGGCCAGCTCATCGTCGGCGCGTGGAAGCCGTAGTCTATGAGGCGCTTGGCGATGTCCTCGGCGCCGATGCCCACCTTCTGGAACGGGCGGACGTCCAGGATGAACTCGTGAGCGACCAGGCCGCCCGGCCCACGGTAGAGCACGTCGTAGTGGCCCTCGAGCCGCTTCGCCATGTAGTTGGCGTTCAGGATCGCGATCTGGCTCGCCTTCTTCAGGCCCTCCGCGCCCATCATGGCGATGTAGGCCCAC
>NZ_JBARYR010000336.1:0-14806 GCF_049648075.1 Rubrivirga sp.
ACAAATGCCTCGGGGTCCTCCTCGTCGATCACGATGGGGACGGCGCTCAATCCGACGAACCGGTCGTAGAGCACGGATTTGCCTTCCATCACAGGCAAGCTCGCCAAAGCTCCGATGTTGCCGAGCCCCAGCACGCGCGTCCCATTCGTACAGATCGCGATCGTGTGGCCGACCGACGTCAGCGTTCGAGCGCGTCCAGGATCGGCCTCGAGGGCGCGGCAGACGCGGGCCACGCCCGGCGTATAGATGTACCGGAGGTCTTCCAGCCGCTCGACCTCCGTCGTGCTCACCGTTTTGATCTTCCCGCCCAGGTGCCGATCGAACACGAGATCCTTGACCTCCAGCACCTCGGTGTCGGTCTGCGCACGGATCGCAGTCAGCACGTCCTCCAGGTGATCCTCGTCGAGGACGGACAGCGTGACATCGCGCAGCAAGTGGTCGCGGCCGATGTAGCGCGTCTCGATGTCCCCGACGAGAGCGCCGAGATCGCCTACTAGTCCCAACAGCCGTCCGATCATTCCGGGCCGCTGAGGATTGCGGACCGTCAGAACGACGTCGTATTCGGGGAGGGCAGGACGACTTGGAATCGCAGGGTCACTCATGCCTCAAGCTATCCCGCTCGCGCCGACCTCGAGGACGAATGTGTGCCCTAAAAGCGGCTGACGAGATCGTACGTTCCGCGTCCGACGCGCTCGATGCGGCCGCGCTTGGCCATCCTGCTCAAGACGCGTCCCGCGTAGTCCTTGGTCGTCCCGGCGAGCTCAGCGAGCCGATCGCGGTGAACGGCTCCGGGCGTCCGCGCGAGGTGGAAGAGAAGGGTTTGGGCGACGGTCGAGGGCGTGAACGCGGACATGAAAGCGGGAGAACAAGAGGGCAGCGTGCGGCGCCCCGACTGGGCGTCTTGCAACACGGTTCTGCCTGCCTTTCCAACCGGCTAGCGCCGTCAGCGTTTCACACGGACCCAATAAACACCGCTTTACGCCCTCGAGGCCGGCTGTGCGGCACGGTGGCGCCCTCGTGGACGGATCAGACGTTGAAGCGGAACAGCATCACATCACCGTCCGCGACGACGTACTCCTTGCCCTCGCTCCGCATCGAGCCGGCCTCCCTCGCGGCGGACTCGCTGCCGAGACGGTCGTAGTCCGCGAACTTGATGGTCTCGGCGCGGATGAAGCCCTTCTCAAAGTCGGTGTGGATGACGCCGGCGGCTTGGGGCGCCTTGGTGCCCGTCGAGATCTGCCACGCACGGGCTTCCTTTGGTCCGGCCGTGAAGTAGGTGATCAGGCCAAGGAGGGCGTACGCCGCTTGAGCCAGTCGGTCCAAGCCGGATTCCTCGACGCCCGCGGCCTCCAAGAACTCGGCCCGCTCGTCGGCCTCGAGGTCGGAGAGTTGGGCCTCGAACTCGGCCGAAACCACGACGACGCCCGCGCCCTCGAGGGCGGCCCGCTCGCGGACCTGGTCGACGAACGCGTTGCCGTCGGGCAGATCGCCCTCGCCGACGTTCGCGGCGTACAAAACCGGCTTGGCGGTCAGCAGGAACTGAGACTTTAGGATCGGCTCCTCCTGATCCGAGACCTCGAGTGTGCGAGCCGGGAGTCCGTCACCGAGGTGCGCTTCGAGCCGCTCCAAAAAGTCGGCCTCAGCCTTGGCCGTCTTGTCGCCGGTCTTGACCGACTTCGCGACGCGCTCGCGGCGCTTCGTGACCGTCTCGAGGTCCTTGAGCATCAGCTCCGTCTCGATGGTCTCGATGTCCCGAATCGGGTCGACGGAGCCTTCGACGTGGACCACGTTCGGGTCGTCGAAACACCGGACGACATGGGCGATCGCGTCCGTCTCGCGGATGTTCGCGAGAAACTGGTTCCCTAACCCCTCCCCTTTTGAGGCACCGGCGACCAGGCCCGCGATGTCCACGAACTCGATGACGGCAGGCAAGACGTTCGCCGAGCCCGCCAACTCCGCTAGCCGGTCGAGCCGCGTATCCGGCACCGGCACGACGCCGACGTTGGGCTCGATGGTGCAGAACGGGTAGTTCGCCGCCTCGGCGCCCGCCTCGGAGAGCGCGTTAAAGAGGGTGCTCTTGCCCACGTTGGGGAGCCCGACGATGCCGACGCGGAGGGCCATAGGAGGATCTCGGTAAGGGGAACGCCGATGCTACCGACAGCGCTCAGCCGACGGACGGAGCCGGCACGAAAAACGCGTCGTCCTCGAGGGCGAGCCGGAGCGTGGGAGGATGAGGGTGCGGCGCGCGGCTTCGAGGACGAGACGGACCACCATAGTGAGACGTGCCGCGTCGAGATCCTTCGACAGGCTCAGGATGACGTTGGAGGTGGGGCCGCAGCGGGCCCGACGGGTCGTCCTCGATGGGCTGTCCTCGATGGGGGAGCTCCAGCGACCACATTCCCTTTCTACGGCGTCATCCCGAGCGCAGCCGAGGGATCTCGACGCGTGGCAGACTATCGCATCGCTAGAGCCGACCTCGAGGACGGAACGTGCGCGTCGAGATTCCTCGACTCTGGCTGCGCCCTCGAGGACGACGCATCTCCTCCCGGCCTCGAGTAACCTGTCTTCTATCGCACGATCCCTTCCAGTGGCCCGCTTCGCCCTCCTTCTACTTCTCGCCTCGGCCGTGGCGGATGCTCAGACTGGGCCGGACCCGCTCGGGAGCCGGCCGCGCGTCTACGTCGGCGGTGGCCTTGGTCCTGGCTTCGGAGGCATCGTCGAGGCCACAGACCCGATCTTCAGCGTGTTCACGCGTGAGATCGTCCTCTACGCCAACTACGTACCGCGCGTCGTTGGAAGCGGGCGCTTGGTGACGGCCGTCGGGCTCGGAGGGAGCCTGCGCGCGTTGCGCGTGGCGGACGTGGTCCGCAACCGGGACCCCGGTGCGCTCGACGTGGACCTCGGCATCCGAATCGGGCCGTCGTTCAACACCGCCTTTTTCGAGGAGACGGCCGAGAGCCGCTCGCGCTCCTTTAGCGTCATGCTCGACCCGTTCGTCCGCGTAACGTTGCGGCGCGAATCGGGGCGAGTGTTCTTCGCCGAGGTCGGTCCCCAGAGCCCAGCGCTTCGAGCGGGGATCTCGACCTCGATCCGACTTCCTGAGACGCGCTAGCCGTCGATGACGTCCGAGGTAGGGACCGTCACGAAGCGGCGCTCAGGGAGAGCGACGGCCGTCATAGTCCCTAGCCCAGGCCGACCGGCGAATACCGCGCCGGTGTCGATGGCGATCAGCTTGGGGTCGTTGACCGGCGTCGAGACCGGCGTGTGGCCGCAGACGACCGGCATCTCCCACTGCGACAGATCGGCCTCGAGGTGCTTGCGCGTCCACAACACGATGGCGGGGTCGGGGTGCTCGAGGTTCTCTGCGATCGAGATCCGGGTGTCGAAGCCGGCGTGGACGAACGCGAACCCACTGCCCTCCGCCGCCAAAGGCGTTCGGACCAGAAAATCGACGTGGGCCGTCGGGATCATTTGGTCGCCTCTCTCCTCGTACGCCGCGAGCGTCGTCCGGCCGCCGTTGACCCACCACAACTCGGTGTCGCCCTCCCCGATCGCGTAGTCGAGCATCATCTGGTCGTGGTTGCCGCGCAGAAACGTGCACTGCGGGCCTCGGCCGGAGGTGGAATGCTCCTCGAGTTCGATCATCCGGTCGAGGACGGCCGGGCTGTCCGGCCCACGGTCCACATAGTCGCCGACGAACACCAGGTCGTCGTTCCCGTTCATCGGCCGACCCAGGTCGTGGTCGATGGCCGCCAAGAGCGCGTTCAGCGTCCGCGCGCACCCGTGAATGTCTCCGATCGCGTACAGCGCCACGATAGCCTAGGACTTGTTGCTGGACTCCACCAAGCCACGACCCGTCTTCTTGAGCCGGTCGGACTCGCGCAACTCGCGTAGCACGGCATCGAGGACGCCATTGACGAACGAGGCGCTCTTGTCGGTCCCGAACGCACGAGCGACCTCGACGGCCTCGTTGAGCGTCACCTTGGGCGGGATGTCGGGGAAGTAGAGCATTTCTGCGATCGCGATCCACAGCACGAACCGGTCCGTGCGCGCGATGCGGCTCAGGTCCCAGTTCTCGACGTGCCGGTCGATCAGGACGTCGGCCTCGTGGCGCGCGTCGGCGCTCTTGAGGAACAGACGCTCGGCAAAGCGGAGGTACGTCTTGTCGCCCTCGAAGGTGGGCCGGATGACGGTCGCCAGCACGTGGTCGACCGAGTCCTCACTGGCCTCGTAGGCGTAGAGCGCCTGCAGGACGCGCTCTCGCACCTGACGGCGCTTGCTCGGGCGGGGCGGCTGGGACACGGGCGACGGTCAGAGAGCGAGGACCGGCAAGATACCCGCGCGGGAGTCGCCCCCGGTCAAGAGGGAACGAATGGGCGTGTCACGCCTGGCGAACGCCGAGGTCTAGCCGGTATCCGCTTTCGTCGCCGTGCCGCTCGCACCTCCTCCCCCACCCCTCCGGCTCTCCACGCGGCCGATGCTGGTCGTGGCGATCGCGATCGCAGTGGGCGTCGGGATCTCGCGAGCCGCGCCGTCTGTCTCGTCCTCGATGTGGGCCGGCGTCGCAGCGATCATCGCGCTGAGCTTGGCAGCGCACCGGATCAGGACTCGAGGCCGGCTGGTCACGCTCCGTCCGTTCGCTCTCGCCGCTGCTGTCGTCGGCCTCGCCGTCACAGTCGGAGCGATGCGGGACGCAGAATGGCGGTCGGCCCCGGCGAACGATGTCTCTCACGTTGCAGGTCTCGTCCTCGAGGACGAGGTGCCCGTCGCGCTCCTCGGGACGGTCGTCGACGTTCCCGAGCGGACCGACTGGTCGGTCCGGTTCGTCCTCGAGGCCGACTCCGCCGAGCGGCTGGACCGGCAGGTCGCGGTCTCGGGTCGCGTGCAGGCCACGCTGTATCACAACGACGCGACGGCCGTCTACCCGCTTCTCCGCCAGGGCGACACCGTGAGCTTGGAGGGCCGGCTGGAGGAACGACCTCGGCGGCGAAACCCGGCGCAGATGGACTACGGCCGATACCTCGAGAACCTGGGGATCGGCGCGACGCTCACCGTCGAGGACGAGTCACGCGTCGCGTTTCTCAGGCCGAGCCGGCGTCTCGATCACCGCTTGGCGGAGTCGGTCCGTACCCGGGTCCAGCGGACGCTGAGCCGGACCGTCCTCGAGGACGAGCCTCGCGCGTTGCTCTCCGCGCTCATCCTGGCCGACCGCAGCGCCATCGAGGACGAGACGCTGGACGCGTTCCGGTCGACCGGGCTGATGCACTTGCTGGCCGTCTCCGGGTTGCACGTCGGGTTGGTGGGGCTGGTGGTGTACGGACTCCTCAAGCCGATCCTGGGCCGGTTCCGGGTGCGGCGGCGCCGACTCGAGGTCGTGCGGGCCGTGATCACGCTGGGGCTTCTGGCCGTCTACGTGCTGGTGTCGGGCGCGTCGGTGTCCGTCGTGCGGGCGTTCGTGATGGTGAGCGCGCTGATCGTCGGGAGCGCGATGGAGCGGCGGCGGGACACGCTCAACGCGCTGGGGTTGGCGGCGATCGTGCTCTTGCTCCACCGACCGAGCGCGCTGTTCGAGGTCGGCTTTCAGCTGTCGTTCGGGGCCGTGTTTGCGATTGTGACGCTGACGCCGCTCCTGACCTCGAGAGTGCCCGACCGCGTTCGGCAGTCAGCCACCGGTACGGCCATCGTCGGGTCGATGGCGACGACGATCGCAGCGACCATCGGAACGGCGCCGGCGCTGCTAACCCACTTTGGTCGGCTGCCCATCGGCGGACTCGTCCTCAACCTCCCGGCGATCCCGCTGACCGCAGCGACACTGGCCTCTGGGCTCGGGAGCGTGGTGTTGTCTCCGTTCGAGACGGCCTCGAGGACGATGGGAGCCCTAGCGAATGTCACGGGCAACTGGCTGATCGCGCTCACTGAGACCGGCGCCGGCATCGTGGGCCACGTCGCGTACAGCGCTTTCTGGGACGACCCGTTCACCATCGTCGCCTCGGTCTTGATCGTTGGAGCGCTCGCCCTGTGGCGGCGGCCGGTCGCGCGGAGACGCGTGGGGATGGCGGCCGTCGCGTGCATCGCCGTCGGCCTGTGGGACGGCGTCCTCGAGGGCGAGTCCGTCCCCGACCTCGAGGTCGTTTTCTTGGACGTCGGACAAGGCGACGCGACCTTGGTTTCGACGCCGGACGGCTCGCACGTCTTGATCGACGCCGGCATCAAGTCCCCGTTCACGGACCAGGGCGAGCGGACGGTCGTGCCGCACCTCGAGCGCTACGGCGTCCGTCGCCTGGACGCGCTCGTCCTGACCCACGCCGATGCCGACCACATCGGCGGCGCGCGCTCCGTCCTCGAGGCCGTCGAGGTCGGCCAGCTCATCGTCAACGGTGCCGAGGGCGAGAGCGACCTGTGGGACAGCTTGATGCGCGCAGCTGACTCTCTTGGCGTTCCCATCCAACCCATCGAGGCCGGCGACGCCCTCGAGGTCGATCCGTCCGTGCGGATCCGAGCGTTGGGGCCGAACGGCTCGTCCTCGGGGTCGGCCAACGACGCGTCGATCGCACTGCTCGTGGAGCACGGAGAGACGCGGTGGCTCCTGACCGGCGACGCGGAGGTCGCCGGAGAGGCGGCTCTCGTCTCGGCCTACGCCTCCGTCCTCGAGGCCGACGTCGTCAAGGTCGGGCACCACGGCTCCAAGACGTCCTCGACGCCGGCGTTCGTCGAGGCCGTCGGGGAGCCGGCGTTCGCCGTCGTCTCGGTCGCGCGCCGAAACCGCTACGGGCTCCCCAACGACGAACCGCTCGACCGGTGGAGGTCGGCGGGTGCCGACGTGCTGCTCACGTCCCTCGAGGGCGCGATCTGGCTCCGGTCGGATGGCGAGACGGTCGAGCGCGTCGAGTGGCGCGACTGACGTCCTCGAGGACGGAAACCTTTAAGTGCCCTCTGCGACGCGCGAGATGCGAAGCCACCGCGTCAAGGTCGAGGGCTCAAACACGCGCTCTCGAGCCTGGTCCCCGGTCGGACGGCGCCCCGGTGGGAGACCTCGGCCCGAGGTCCGAGCGTTTGGGGCGCTGGGCTGGGGCCGCTGGACATCGAGCAACTCGATGCCCACTCCGATCTCCTGACCGGCCGGTAGGTCCAGAAGTCCATCTTCGGCACCCAGCGGGATGCGCATCTCGATCACCATCGTCTGTGGTCCCCACATCGCCGCGGCCTCGATGCCAGCGTCACCGTCCGGCGAGATCTGTTGCGTGACCACGCCTCGCGTCAACTCCGCCTGGGTGAGTCCGGCCTCGAAGCGTCGTCGCAGGCGCGTCGGATCCTGCCCGTCACGACCTCCGGGCCGCGGCCCGCGCTGGGCGATGTCGCTGCGGCTTGGGTCTCCGGGAGCCGGGTAGCGGACGCCTAGCACGCGGTCGTCGCCACCCATCGGGTCGACCCACACGCGGAGGCCGCCGAGAGCGATCCGCCGCGATTGGCGACCGTCGGCGGCGATCAACGCCACGACCAAGTCATCGTCCTCGAGGCGGAGCCCGATGCTCAAGCCGGACTCATCCGGGACCGGACGGAGCGCTCGAGGCCATTCGTCGGCCGAGCCGTCCACGGTCGTCTCCGCTGGATCGCTGGTCGAGTACAGCGGCGGCGCCGAGCCGCAGCCGGCAGCGAAGACGAGGACGGAGCCGAGCAGAAGGGCGCGCATAGAGGAGAAGTCAGAGCGGAGGAGACGGACGTCGACTTGGAATCCATGCCCGGGGCACGGCGGTCTGCCCGCAAGCTAGGGAGACGGAATCGAGAGCGACCAGCGGCATTTCAGACGGCGGGTGCGGCGCCGGCTAGAAGTCGACGGGCTCGGCCGCGCCGCCGCCATCCCCCTGACGCTGGCGGTCGGGTCGCTCTTCCGTCTGGCCGAACGCGTACGTGAACGTGAGCCCAACCTGCTGACGGCCGAAGGAACGGTTGAACGTCTGGAAGATCCGGTCGTCGTCCTGGGTGAACCCGAACTGCGCCCAGTTGAACGGATCGCGCGCCCGGATCGCCAGGCTCGCGCGGCCATCGAGCAATCGCTGCCGGAGGCCGAGGTCGAAGAACACACGCGACGTGATCCGACCCTGCTCCGTGTCCTGCGGCGCCCGGTACGACGCGGTCGCCTGAAGGTCGAGGTCTCCCCACCCAAATCGGTCGCCGACGCCATAGTTCGCGTTGACGCGCCCGCCCCACCCGAACGCGTCGACGGCCAGCCCATCCTCGACGCCGGACCCGTCGGTCTGCCGGCGGAAGCCCTCCAAGCTGACGAACCCGCGCAGCGCCCCCCCACCCTGATAGCTGACCACGGCCTCCAAGCCGCTCGAGGTCGACTCGTCGAGGTTGCGGAACGTGCTCGTGGTCACGCCTTGCGCGTCGACCGTCTGAAAGCGTCGCACCACGTCGGTCGTGCGGCGCAGGAACGGGGTCACGGTCACCATCCCCCAATCCGTCTGCCGGATCGCGCTCACCTCGAGGGCGTCCGTGAACTCGGGCCGCAGCTCGGGATTCCCAACGCGGACGTTGAGCGGGTCGTCGATGCTAGGGAACGGGTTGAGCTGCCGTCCTCGAGGACGGTCCACGCGGCGGCTGTAGCTGGCGCGCAAGACGGCGAGCGTGCCCAGATCGACCGTCGCCGACGCGCTGGGAAACAGGCTCGTGTCCTCGACCTCGAACGACTCGCCTCCCAACGTGAACGTCCTCGAGGCGATCTCGCCACGCAGCCCCGCCTGAATCGCCACGTCACCAAGCTGCCGGGCGAGTTGGACGTAGCCGGCGTGGACCTGGTTGTCGAGGTCGTACGCGTAGGTCTGCCCCGGAACGACGGTGTAGTCGCCCTCGAGGTCGGCCTCCGTGAGCAGATCGGTAATCTGCGTCTCGAGGTCGCCGCGGTAGCCGGCCTCGAAGCGGGTGTCTCCGATGGGACGCGCGTAATCGGCCTGGAAGGTCGCGCTCTGGCGTGCGTCGTCCCGCGTCGTACGGCGGTCCAGGCCTGCCTCGGCGAGCGTCCCGAGCTCGTCGTTTGCGGACGCGTTTAGCCGCAGGTCGAGAGCGAGGCCGTGTGTGCCGAGGGACACGCGTGAGCCTCTCCCCCGCCGTCCTCTGCCGCCGCCACCCCGTCGCCCTCGAGGACGCTCGTCCGCCGTCTCCTCGCTCACGCCCTCAAAGTCGTGGCGCAAGCCCAAGCGGACCGAGCCGCTGAGTCCGTCCTCGTCCTCGATGGAGGTCCGCAGGCCGTCCTCGAGGACGAGGCCGCCGAGGTCGCGGACCAGGAGGTCGGTGTGGTCGTCCGAGCCGCCGCCTCGGAGCGTTCCATTCGCGGACGCGGTCAGTGTCGTTTGAGGCGTCAGCGCGAGGTCTGCCGATAGACTCGTAAGCGCGGAGGAGCGGGTGCGAGCCGAGACCGAGGTCTGAGACAACTCGTTGGCCGACGGCCCCAGGAATCGGTTGATGCGCAGCCGGTCACTGTCCGCGTCGCGGACATTCTCGCGGTACGCCGCCGTCGCGGAGAGCCGGAGCGGACCTCGGCCGTAGGTCACGAGTGCGTTGCCCTGATAGCCGCCCCGCGTGTCGGCGCCCGTCGTCAACGCGCCGCCGATCCCGAGCTCGGTGTCGTCCTTGAGGACGATGTTCAAGATCCCGCCGCTCCCGTCCGGCTGAAAGGTCGCCGACGGGTTCGGGATGACCTCGATGGACTCGACGGCCTCCGCGGGCAAGCTCTGGAGGTAGACCGCGACAAAGTCCCGACCGACGGGCGCCGGCCGGCCGTCCACCAAGATCACGACGTTCGAGACGCCCCGGAGCGACACGTTGCCCTCGATGTCGACCTCGACGGACGGCAGCGTCTCGAGCGCCTCGGAGGTCGACGCGCCAGAGAGCAGAGGGTCGTCCGAGATGCGATACACCGTCCGGTCGACCTGGATCTCGATGCGGTCCCGCTCGGCCGACACCTCCACGTCACCGAGCGCCGTGGCGTCGACCTCGAGGACGATCGTGCCGAGATCGACCGAGGGCGCGTCCGGCCGCAGGCGCAGCGTGTCTGTCGTGACGGGCTCGAACCCGAGAAAGCGGACGACGGCGTAGTAGCGACCTCGGCTCAGTCCCTCGACTCGGAACGAGCCGTCCGAATCAGTTACCGCACCGGTCTCGACGAACGCCTCGACGCCCCTCCGCGCCGAGACCCGCCACAGCGCCACAGACGCCGTCTCGACGGGTGCACCGGTCTCGGCCTCGAGGACGCGACCGGTCACGCTGTAGTCCGTCTGCGCGAGCGCACTCGAGGACGATACAAGGGCCAGGAGCGCGAGCCCGCGCAGGGCGCTACCCACGACGGGACTCCCGCATCGCGCGTCGAAGCTGCATCTGAATCGCCGCCTGGGCGCGATACACCTCGATTTGAGGAGTTGTCAACAGTTGTTCAACACTTGTGGGTAACGCTCCATCGCGAAACGCCTCCGCCCGCTCGCGCCGGCTCAGGCCTTCCAACGCTGCATCGAGGTCGGCAGATGTTGACGGGGACAGTCCGAGCGCGGCGTCGCGCGCAGCCTTGACGATGGCGGCGCGCGCCGGGTCTCGTCCTCGACGTCCCTCGCCTCGCTGTCCGCGAGCTCCTCGGGCGCCACGCCGAGCTCCGCGCTCGGGTCGCGCTGTCGCCTCGGGTCGCTCGAACAACGCCGTGCGCTGACCAGTGTCGAGCGTCGGCAGCAGCTCGACAGCCAAGGTCCATACCGAGCCCGGATCGTCTGGGCTGTAGATCTCCGCCACCAGATCGGCCTGGTCGTCGGTCAGAGCGAGCCTCGAGGACAGCGCCTCGACCGGGTCGGCGGATTGGGCGGCGAGTGGCGACGCGAGAAGGGCAGCCAGAAGGAGTGTGCGCATGAAAGAAGATCGGGGAGCGTGGCGTCTTTAACGAAGCCGCTGCCCAGCCGGTCTCCGTCACGCGTCCCGATTCGAACGCCGACCTGTCCCGATCGTGTCACGGGAGCCACCGCCCTCGAGGCCGCGTCCTACGGACTCCACCTCGCGCAC
The DNA here is from genome assembly GCF_049648075.1 of Rubrivirga sp. Taxonomy (GTDB): domain Bacteria; phylum Bacteroidota; class Rhodothermia; order Rhodothermales; family Rubricoccaceae; genus Rubrivirga. The sequence continues at coordinate 11,041 of NZ_JBARYR010000336.1, forward strand.
CGCCATGATTTCTGCCGACGACTTCCGCACGATCGCCGTCTTCGAGGACCAACCCGCCGACGCTCTCGAGTGGCTCGCGTCGGTCGCGGAGGAGCGGCTCATCGAGGCCGGCACCGTTCCGTTCAACCGCGGCGACGTCGCGGACACCATGTTCTGCGTCCTCGAGGGCGGCTTTCAGATCTTTACGATCCAAGGCCCCAAGCGGACCCTCTTCGGGACGATCCGGGCGGGCGAGATCTCGGGGATGCTCCCGTTCTCACGCATGGAGACGTTCGCTGGTGAAGGCGTCGCCCTCGAGGACACGCGCGTCGCGAACATCCACCAGCGGCACTTTCCCGAGATGCTAAACCGGATGCCGGAGGTGGGCAAGCGGCTGGTGGCGCGCATGACGGACCGCGTGCGCGAGTCGTCCAAGAACGACGTGCAGCGGGAGAAGATGATGGCGCTGGGTAAGCTCTCCGCCGGCTTAGCCCACGAGCTCAACAACCCCGCTGCCGCGATCCGCCGGTCGGTGGCCGACCTCCGCGAGCGCCTCGAGATGATGCCCACGCTGGTTACGCGCCTCACGGGCCACGGGCTCACGCCGGACCAGGTCGAGGCCGCGAGAGGAGCGCTCATGACGTGCACGGCGCCGACGCCCGGCACCTTGTCCACCGTCGCGCGGGGCGAAGTCGAGGACGAGCTCGCAGACTGGCTCGAGGACCGCGACATCCCCCACGCCTACATCATCGCCGAGGTTCTTGCCGATGAGGGCGTCACCCCAAAGGCGTTGACCCACCTGGCCGAGCACGTGGACGAAGACGCGCTCGCGGACGTGATTCTGTGGATCGAGAAAGGGCTCGCGGCCGACCGGCTGCTCAACGAGATCGAGCGGGCCTCGGGGCGCATCTCTGACCTGGTCGCGTCGGTCAAGGGCTACACGCACCGCGACCAAGCCCCCGAGCGGCAGCAGATGGCGCTGAGCGACGGGATCGACCAGACGTTGGTGATGCTGGGCCACGCCGTCCGAGCCAAGAACGTCGAGGTCATCCTCGAGTACGGCGACGTGCCGGACGTCTGCGCCTTCCCTGGCGAGATCAACCAGGTGTGGACCAACCTGCTCGACAACGCCCTCGACGCCGTTCCTGAGGGCGGGCGCATCGAGGTCGCGACGTCCGTCGAGGGCGCGATGGTATGTGTCCAGATCACGGACAATGGGCCAGGGATGCCTGAGGAGATCCGAGAGCGCGTCTTCGAGCCCTTCTTCACCACCAAGGAGCCGGGCTCGGGAACGGGCCTGGGCTTGGACATCGCGCGCCGGATCGTGGACCAGCACGAGGGCCGGATCACGGTCGAAAGCGAGCCCGGCCGGACCACGTTCGACGTGTGCCTGCCCATCGAAGCGCCCACGCCGAGCGTGACGCCCCTCGACGCGATCGAGGCGTAGCCTTTCGAGACGTCGAGGCCGAGGATCCCTGGACGCTCGGCCTCGAGGACGTTGTGCGGCGGTCCGACCTCGAGGTCGGTCAGGGAACGCCGTAGGGCGCCGGTCGATACGGCGTCTATGGACGTTGGAACGATCGACCTCGGACTCGCCGGGTGGGGCGCCGCGGCGGTGTACCTCGTCGGCTTCGCGACGGCCATAGACGCCGTGATGCGCACGCGGACGCCGCAGGGCGCGACGGCCTGGGTGTTCGCCCTGGCGACGATCCCGCTCGTCGCCGTCCCGCTCTACTTCGTTCTGGGCCGATCCCGCTTTGGAGACTACATCGACGCCCTCGAAGACTTCGATGTCGAGATCGCCGACGCCCTCGAGACGGCCGAGTCCGGCTCGCTGACGCCGTTCCTGGCCGACGTTCCACAAGAAGGACGTGGGGCCGGGGAGATGCGTGCCTTCGACAAGATGGCGACGATGCCGTTCACCAAGGGCAACCGCATCGAGCTCTTGATCGACGGAGAGCAGACGTTCGACGCCATCTTCGCCGGCATCGACCACGCTGAGCACTACGTGCTGGCCCAGTTCTACACCGTCCACGACGACCGCATCGGGACGGCATTCAAGGAGAAGCTCATCGCCGCCGCTGGGCGCGGCGTCGAGGTCCGGTTCATGTACGACTCCATCGGGAGCCTCGGTCTCGGCCGTCGCTACAAGCGCGACCTCGAGGACGCAGGCGTGACCGTATGCGCGTTCACGGGTCCGCGGAACTGGCTCAAGAAGCTGAGGCTCAACTTCCGCAACCACCGCAAGATCGTGGTCGTGGACGGGACGAAAGCCTACGTGGGCGGCTTGAACGTGGGCGACGAGTACCTCGGCCGAAACCCCGCGATCGGGAACTGGCGAGACACCCACCTCGAGGTCGGAGGGCCGTTGGTGCAAGGCCTACAACTCTCGTTCGCTCGCGACTGGTTCTACGGCACGCGAGACGAGCTCGACGGGCTCGAGTGGACGCCAACGGCTGCCGCGAGCGACATGACGGCCCTGGTCTTGGCCTCCGGCCCGGCCGACGCCTTGGAGACGTGTGGGCTGCTCTACGCGCACACCATCGAGAGCGCCGAGGAGAGGATTTGGATCGCGACGCCCTACTTCGTCCCCGACGGTCGCGTCCTGGGTGCGCTCCAGCTCGCGGCGCTGCGCGGCGTCGATGTGCGGATCCTGATGCCGCGAACGAGCGACAGCATCCTCTTCAAGTACGTCCCCTACGCCTACCTCGAGGAGATCACTCGTGCCGGCGTCCGCGTGTTCTTGTACGAGGACGGCTTCATGCACCAGAAGGTGGCCGTCGTGGACGACGACTTCGTGACCATCGGCACAGCCAACTTCGACAACCGCTCGTTCCGGCTCAACTTCGAGGTCACGGTCGTAGCCCGCGACGAGGGCCTCTGCCACGACGTGTCGGAGATGCTGGGGCGTGACCTCGAGGACGCGACCGAGATCGGTCTAGAAGCCATCCAAGACAAGCCGTTCCTGTTTCGGCTGGCGGCCAACGGGACGAGGCTGCTGGCGCCGGTGCTGTAGGCTCGTCCTCGAGGACGCCTAGTGGTACAAGAACAGCGGGACTGAGGCCTGGTTGAGCAACTTGGTCGCGCTCGAGCCGAAGATCATCTTGCGGAAACCGCTCTTGGCGTACGCGCCTGAGACGACCAAGTCGGCGCGGTCGCCCTGGGCGAGCTCGCAGATCCGGTTGGCCGGGTCGCTGCTCTCGATCCCCGTCGTAGTGATCCGCTCGAAGCCGTAGGCCGAGAGGTAGGCCTCGGCGTCCTCGAGCAGGTTCTCGCTGGCCAGCCGCTCCACCTCCGTCCCGCCGCGGACGTGGACGACCTCGAGGTCGAGATCCGCCCCGAACGGCTGGAGGTGGGCAAACTTCTGCATCGTCCGTGCCGAGGGGCCGCTCCCGTCATACGCGATCGCGACGCGCTGGACGTCGGGGGTCTCAGAGCCGACGATCAGCATCGCGGCGGCACACTCCTGGAGCACCTTGCCCAAGGTGTGCGTGCGGCGCTCGGGCTCGTTGTAGTAGAAGTGGCTCTCGCGGCCGGCGACGAGCAAGTCGTGTGTTCGCATCTCGTCCAGCAAGCTCCGCACCAGCTCGCCCTCACCGACGCGGTCCCGCGTGTGCCGGACGCCCGCCGCGTCGACGCGCTCCGCGAACTGCTGGATCAACTCTTTGGCCTGTGCCCGGGTGGACTCGGTCAGGTCCTCGCGCAGCTTCTGGGCGAAGTACATCGACCCGATCCCTCCGCCGGCCGACTCGCTCTCAATCGCACTCTTGTCGACGAACGCGAGCCC
>NZ_JBARYR010000337.1:0-3878 GCF_049648075.1 Rubrivirga sp.
TCGACCTGTACGACCCCATCGGGTCGGCCGTGCGCGTCGGGACCTCGCTGGAGAAGCGGCGCCAGGCGCGGAGAGCACAAGCGAAGCTCGACAGCGTAGTCGCACGGGTCGACATCGCCGACCGCATCGCGCGGCGCGTCCTCGCCGAGAGCGCCGACCGGATGCGGGTCTCCATCGCGCAGCGCCCGGACCAGTCCGACTACCTCCTGGACCTCCGGATCTACGACTACGCGCTCGTGGCCGACTCCTTCGAGGGCGCCGTCTACTTCGTGCTGCTGGGCGAGGTCCTGCTCCTCGACGCGACGAGCGGCGCGGTCCTGTGGGACTCGGAACTGGCCGAGCGCGAGATCCTGGACCGCTCCCGCTTCGGGGCGTTGTTCGGCCTGCCGGCGACGGTCGGGAACGTGGTCACGGGCCAGGCGCTGTCCGACCTGTCCGCCCAGGACATGGCCACCGGCCTGGGCCGTCTGGCCGACTTCGTCGCGGACCAGATCGCCGAGCGCCTGACCGACGACTACTACGACTCGAGGCGGGCCTACGAGCGCCGAGCGGCCGAGTAGCGTCCTCGAGGTCGCGTCCTCGAGGTCGGTTCGGATCTCGACGAGCCCCATGCTCGTTAGACGGCCCTCATTCGCCCCACCTCCCCATGGACCTCAACAGCCTCAAAGACACCGCCGGAGACACGGCCAAGACCCTCGCCGACAAGGCGGGCGACACCGCTGGCGACCTGGCCAAGAAGGCCGCCGACCTCGCGCCCGACGTCGTCAAGGACAAGGCGGCCGACCTGGCCTCGAAGGCCGGCGACATCGCGGGCGACGTGGCCGACAAGGCCGCGGACAAGGCGTCCGACTTGCTTGGCAAAGCTGCCGACAAGCTAGGCTCGTAGCTCCTGAAATCGCTTCTTCCCACGCCCCGATAGGCCCAGGCTTGTCGGGGCGTGGTACGTTCGGGCGTGGCGTCCGTCCGCTCCGCTCTCGAGGCCTATCCCCGTCCGTTTTGGGCGCTCGTGGTCGGCACGTTCGTCAACCGGACGGGGCTGGTGGTCATTCCATTTTTGGCCCTCTTCCTGACGGCAGAGCGGGGATACAGCGTCCAACTCGCGACGCTTGCGGTCTCGCTCTACGGCGGCGGCGCGTTCACAGGTGGCCTGGCCGGTGGCTGGCTCTCGGACCGGATCGGGCGGCGCCCGGTCCTGCTCCTGAGCCTCGGCGGCGCGGCCGCCCCCGTCGCTGCGATCCCGTTCGCCCCGACATTCGCGACCATCGCCGCGACCTCGTTCGCGTTCGGGTTTCTGGGCGAGATGTACCGGCCCGCCGTCTCGGCCGTCGTCGCGGACCTGCTCCCTGGAGAACGCCGCGCTCGGGGGTACGCGGTCGTCTACTGGGCCATCAACCTGGGCGCCGCCATCGGTCCCGCGCTGGGCGGATGGCTCGCCTCGAGGTCGTACACCGGATTGTTCGTCCTCGAGGGCGTGACGTTGCTGGGCTACGCGGCGCTCATCGCCGTCGAGGTCCCGGAGACCAAGCCCGTCGAGGCCGAGGGTGCATCGGTCGTCCTCGATCTGGGGCCGGTCGCTCGAGACGGAGCGCTCGCGGCGGTGTCGGTCGCCGTGCTGCTGGTGGGGATCGGGTTCTTCCAGCTGTTCACGACGCTCCCGATCGTGATGACCGACCTCGGACTCTCGGAGTTCGACTTCGGGCTGGTGGTCGCGGTCAACGGCGGGCTGATCGTGCTGGTCGGGCTGCCGGTCGCGGCGTACGTGGGAGAGCGGATGACCTCGCTGTGGGTCCCGGCCTCGGTCGCCCTAATGGCGCTCGGGATCGCGTGTCAGGTTCCGGCCTCGACGTTCTGGGCCTACGCGGCGTGCGCCGTTATCTGGACCGTGGGCGAGATGGCCTTCTTGCCCGTCGTCCCGACGATCGTCGCGGGACTGGCGCCGACCGAGCTCCGGGGCTCGTACCAAGGCGTCTACCACGCCGCGTGGGGCCTGTCGAAGATGATCGCACCGGCCCTGGGTGGACTGGTGCTGGCGAACGCGTCGTCAAGCGCGCTGTGGGGCGGATCAGCAGCGTTGGTGGCGGCGGCGTCCGTCGTGCTCCTCGCCCTCCTCCCGACGCTCCGGCGGAGGCTCGTCCTCGAGGACGCTCGGCCCGTCGAGGTCGAGGCCTGAGCCGTTCCTTCGGCACGCTCAGAACAGGTCACGGGGACGGGCGTCGCGGCGACGTGATCCGAGATCGGGTGGGAGCGCGGAGGAAGGGCATCACCCTCCCCCACCCATGCGACGCCTCCTCTTTCTCACGCTGCTCTCGGGCATCCTGATCGCCTGCGGCTCCGACGCCGACACCCTGGCAGCGGACGAGCCTTCCGAGGTAGAAGCCGAAGTCGACACGGAGGCCCCCGAGAGTTTCGATCCGATCACCCCGCCGACACAAGCGGACGCGCCGGACGGCTCCGTCGGCACGTTCCGCTTGCGCTACGTGCGCGGCAGCGGCGACACACGCGACACGACGCTCATCGCGGGCTTCTTGCCCGCGCCCATGTCGAGCGACGCCCTCTCGAGCATCGCCCTCGATGCGGTCCCGAACTATGACATCGTCGTGCAACCCAGCACCGTCACGGCAGACATCGACCTGAAGCGGGCCGGCTACGTCTACCTCGCCCGCAACGAAGTCGGCGAGGTCGACGGCGACGTGCGGTGGGCCAGTTCGACGTTCGCGGAACGCCACGACGGCCTGTTCCGGGGCGCTGGCTACGCGTTCACGTTCCCGCCGCTGTGGGAGGACACCGGCGTGTCGCCGCGCCTCGAGGTCCGCGACGACGACGACGAGACCTCGGTCCTGGGCGAGTTCGCGCTGCCCGTCACGGCCTCCCCGTCCTGGCTTCAGCCGGTCACGCTGCCGAGCGTCCCGACCGACACGCGCCTGACGTTCAGCGTCGATCTGTTGGTCGATGATCCAGACCTCGTCCCTGTCTTCATTTACCCCAACACGTTCGGCGACGTCGGCTGGGGCGCCGACGCCCTCGAGGTCGACGAGTTCGAGGCGCGACGACGCGACCGCGACGGGACCACGGAGACCCTGGGCACGCCGTACAAGGTCTGGGCACCGCACAACGACGAGGACCGCGGCGACGCCTACTTCGTGATGGTCCGCCTGTAAGCCGGGGCTGTCGTCCTCGACGTCCTCGAGGACGGTCAGCGGGACGCAGCGACGCGGTCGTGCGTCACGTGACCGTCGAACCGAGTCAGGAGCGCGGGCATAGTCCGGCACGACGGCGACCTCGAGGTCGGGACCGGCGAACGCCTCGAGCGCAGCCTCGTCCTCGCCGTCGGAGCGCAACACCTGATCGCCGACGACGCCCTCGAGGGCGAGGAAGCCGTGGTCGACCTCGAGGGAGGCCTGGTACGTGTCGGCGGCGGCGGGACGCGTCCAACCACGCCAGAGCCGGACGATCGTGAGCGTCGCGGCCTCGAGGACGAGGGGCGGCCTCGAGGACTGTGAGGTCAGAGGAGCCAGCGACTCATCCGAGCAACTCGTCGAAGAGGTCGGACTGCTTGAGCGGCGGGGCGATGTCGAAGTGGTCGTAGGCCCGCCGCGTCGCGACGCGGCCTCGACGGGTCCGCGCCATGAAGCCCTCCTGGATGAGGTACGGCTCATAGACCTCCTCGACGGTCCCGGAGTCCTCGCCCACGGCCACGGCGATGGTCGAGATGCCGACCGGCCCGCCGTCGAACTTCTCCATCAACGCCGTCAGGATGCGGGCGTCCATGTCATCGAGTCCGGCCTCGTCTACGTCGAGGGCGTTGAGCGCGAAGTCCGCCACGGCGCGCGTGACGCGCCCGTCGCCGGACCCGGCGCCGGTCTCGACCTCGGCGAAGT
>NZ_JBARYR010000338.1:0-2058 GCF_049648075.1 Rubrivirga sp.
CTCTGAGGCCGACCTCGAGGACTGGCCGCTCGAACGGGCGCCGTTCCTGCTCGAGTCGAGCGTCCCCGGCGTGTTCGTCGCGGGCGACGTCCGGGCGGAGTCCGTCAAGCGCGTGGCGTCGGCGGTCGGCGAGGGCTCGGTCGCGGTCGCGTTCGTCCACCAGCACCTCGCCGATTTGTAGTGTGGGGAGTGGGTGTTTGGGGTTGGGGGCCTCCGGGCTCGCCATTGAGGTTGGACCCGCCTTCAGCTCGCCCTCGAGGTCGCGCCTTCGGTCCCAGCCTGCCTCTCTTCATGAGTCATCCCCGCGCAGGCGGGGACCCAGGCGGTCTCGCTCGCTCCCTCGGGGGCGTCTCCGGCGCCGCGCGCCCTCACCCTCACCCTCTCCCCCAGGGAGAGGCGACCTCGTAGGCGACCTCGAGAGTGACACCGACCTCGAGGTCACAGTCGACGCCCCCAACACCCAGCCCCCAACCCCCGTGCTCACCGGCCTCCACCACGTCACCGCCATCTGCGGCCCCGCCCAGCCCAACGTCGACGTCTACGCCGGCACGTTGGGGCTCCGGCTCGTCAAGCAGACGGTCAACTTCGACGACCCCGGTACCTACCACCTCTACTACGCCGACGGCCCGGCGCGGCCCGGCTCCTTCTTGACCTTCTTCCCGTGGCCCAGCGACGGCCTTCGAGGACGGGTCGGGGCCGGCCAGGCGACGGCGACCGCGTACACGGTCTCGCCAGGAGCGCTGAGCGAATGGATCGACCGGTTCGCTGAGGCAGGCATCCCGACAGCCGTCCCGACCTCGAGGTTCGGCCAGAACGTTTTGACCGTCCACGACGGCGACGGGCTGGTGATCGACTTGATCGAGGACGAGGACGCGAGCGGGCAGTGGGCCGACGGCCTGGTCCCGACCTCGATGGCCCTGGGCGCCTTCCACAGCGTCACGCTGTGCTCTCACAACCCCGACGCGACGCTGCGCGTGCTGACCGAGGCCTACGGCTATCAAGAGCACGGACAGGAGGGCGACCGGCTGCGGCTCGTCAACCCGAACGCCGACCGCGCCCGGTTCGTCGACATCGACGTGGCGCCCCAGCCCGCCGGCCGGATGGGTATCGGGACCGTCCACCACGTCGCCTTCCGAGCGCCCGACGACGACGCCGAGCTCGAGGCGAGGGAAACGCTCTTGTCGATGGGTCTTCAGCCCACGCCCCAGATCGACCGGCAGTATTTCCACTCGGTCTACACGCGTGAGCCCGGCGGCATCCTGTTCGAGATCGCGACCGACCCGCCCGGTTTCACCGTCGACGAGCCGTTCGAGACGCTGGGCCGGGCGCTCAAACTGCCGGCGCAGTACGAGCCGCAACGCGCGGCCATCGAGGCTCGGCTGACGCCGCTCGAGCTGCCGTACTAAAGTTGGAGACGGCGCAAGAGCCGAGGGCGCCCGGCTGGTGCGCCCTCGAGGACGGCCGCCCGTCGAGGCGGAGTTCGCCCTCGAGGACGGGTAAGCCTGGGCCAGGCGGTGACGTCTCACGGCTCACTCCCTCGACCTCGATAACGCCCTCCCCCACCTTCGACGTCGTCATCGTAGGCGCTGGCACGGCAGGCCTGACCGCGGCCACGATGCTGGGCCGCTCGCGCCGCCGCGTACTCGTCCTCGATAGCGGAGCCCCGCGAAACGCGCCGGCCGCCCACGCCCACAACGTGTTCACGCGCGACGGCACGCCTCCGCTCGACCTGATCCGACACGCGCGAGCCACGGCCATCGAGGGTGAGGCCGGCGCGTTTACCATCGCCCTCGAGGACGACGCTGTGACGGCACGAGCCGTTTTGTTCGCGACCGGCGTCGTGGACGAGTTGCCCGACGTGCCCGGCGTCCGCGAGCTGTAGGGCGGGACCGTCTTTCACTGTCCCTACTGCCACGGCTGGGAGGTCCGCGACCGGCCGCTCGCCGTCTGGCTAAACGGCCCCGCCGCCGCCGACCGCGCCGTCTTGCTCCGCTCGTGGTCCGACGACATCGTGGTCCTCACCGACGGTCCGTCCGAGATCGGCGAGGAGGGCGAAGC
>NZ_JBARYR010000339.1:0-4804 GCF_049648075.1 Rubrivirga sp.
CTTTTTCCTTCCAGTTGTCTGCGCTCAGCGAGTGCTCCTCGAGGACGGCTTCTTGGATAAACACGCGGACCTCCTCGCCGAAGTCCCCCCGCGTGAACGGCGTCGGGTCGACGATCCCGGCGTCGAACTGGGCGATCAGAGCCTGGACGACAGTCCGCGGTGCGCCCTCCGTGAACTCCTCGACGCCCATCCGGGTCAGGACGTGCTCGACCATCGGCGTCCCCTGCTGGATCATCAGCCGTACGAGTGCGCTCTCCTCGGGCCGGACGTCGGCGGCCGTCTCGGGGACGGCCTCGAGGTCGGTCGGCTCGGGTCGAGGACGGGGAGCCCGTCGGGGCGCGGCCTGCCCCTCGAACTGGCGCCGCAGGTCGGTCTCGTACACGTCCAAGGCGGTCGCGGCGACGCGCAGGTACTCGCCGGCTCGGATCGGGTCGTTCAAGCGCTTGATCGTCGTCAGCACCTCGCGGACGACTTCGGACTTGCCTTCGGGCGTGTCGAGCCGGCCCTCACGGCGAGCGCGAGCGACTAGGAACTGGACGAAGTCGAGCCGCTCGTCGCGCAGGACGGCCTTGAAGGCGTCAGTGCCGTGGTCTCGGACGTACGAGTCTGGGTCGGCCCCGTCGGGCAGGCTCACGGCGTAGGGCGCGAGCCCGGCCTCGAGGGCGACCGTGATCCCTTTGTGCGCCGCGTTCTGCCCGGCACTGTCGGCGTCGAACAGCAGGATCAGCCGCTGGACGTCGAGTCGCTTGAGCGAGTCGACTTGTTGCGGCGTTAAGGCCGTGCCCGACGCCGCGACGACGTTGCGGACGCCGGCGTCCCACAGGGACACGACGTCGGCGTAGCCCTCGACCACGATCGCCTCGCGCTCCGTCCGGATCGCGCGCTTCGAGTGCTTCATCCCGTAGAGCACGCGCGACTTCTGGTAGACCTCGGTCTCGGGCGAGTTGACGTACTTGGCCGGCGTGTAATCGTCGCTCCCGGTCTGGGTGTCCGGCAGGATCCGGCCGCCAAACCCCAGTACCTTGCCGATCGGCGACAGGATGGGAAACATCAGCCGGTCGCGGAACAGGTCGTAGTGGCCGCCGCCGTTCCGCTCCTTCGCCAACCCAACGGCCTCCAAGACGTCGGGCTTGTAGCCGGCCTCGAGGGCGGCCGTGACCAAGCCGTCCCAGCCCGCAGGCGCGACGCCGATGCCGAACTCGCGCACGGCGTCCTTGCTGAACCCGCGCGCCTGGAGGTAGGCGACGGCTCGCTCGCCCTCAGGAAGACCTAACGTTTTGTAGTAGTAGCCGGCCGCAAACCGAAGGGCCGCATGGAGCGTCGCCTTGCGGTCCCCCTCCGGACCAGAGGTCTCGCGGATCTCGATCCCGGCACGGTCGGCGAGCAGGCGGACCGAATCCAAGAACCCGGCGCCCTCGATCTCTTGGACGAACTTGAACACGTCCCCGCCCCGTCGGCAGCCGAAGCAGTAGTAGAGGTTCTGCGACGGGTCGACGGAGAACGACGGCGACTTCTCGTTGTGGAACGGGCACAGGCCCATGTAACGCTGCCCCTGCTTTTTGAGCCGCACGCGGTCGCTCACCACGTCGACCAAGTCGGACGCGGCGCGGACCTCAGCGATCGTTTCGTCGGGGATGCCAGCCATGACGGATGTTACCGCGGGAGTCGCGCTCGTTTGGCCACGTCGGCCGGATCCCACGTGACGGCGTCTCCGACCTCGAGGACGCCGTCGGAGACGATGGACGCACGCAGGCCGCCGCGCCGCACCAAGGCCTGAAAGATCTCGTCCTGCCCCGTCACCCGGACGAGGTACTTGCATGGCGCGCACCGCCGGACGCCCTCGAGGGCGACGCCGCCGATCGTGAACGGCACGCCGAGCAACGCCTCCAAATCGACGCCTTCGACGACCAGGTTGCGCCGGTGCTCGCCCTCGAGGACGGACACGCCGAACCCGTCGCGCGCGGCCTCGAGGTCTTCGAGCGCGATGAGCGACAGGTCTCGTCCTCGCCCCGGCCACCGGTTGAACGAGCCGACACCGGTGCCATAGCGGTCGCCCTCGAGGCCGCGACCCGAGAGCGCGCGGGCGGACGTGACGGACTCTACCGGCGCGCCAGCGCTCGGTGCGACAAAGATGGAGACGAGGCGTCCGGTCACGACGGGATGCAGGAGTCGCCGTCCAACGCACCGCCGTCCTCGAGGTCCCCGTCCTCAAGGTCCCCGTCCTCGAGGACGGAACGGACCCGTGCGTGAGTCGATAGACCCTCGACATCTCCCCTACCTCAATGCCCGACGTTCCCAGCCCTCAAGACGCCTCCGCCGACGAACCCGTGACGGACGTTGACCAGAAGGATGCCCCGACGCCCCAGGGCCGCGCCGACGACGACACGGACGTCCACGACGACGACACCGACGCCTCGTAAGCTCGCGGCATCATATCTCGCCCACTCTCGAGTCAGCCTCTCCGCCCCATGCCCCATAGCGAACACTTCCAGATTCCGACGGCACTCGGGCATTCGCTCGCCGCACGTCTCGACCTGCCCGAGTCGGGTGAGCCCGTCGCGTACGCGGTGTTCGCTCACTGCTTCACGTGCTCCAAGGACCTTCACGCCGTCAAGCGGATCTCGGCGGCCTTGACGGACCGGGGGATCGCTGTGTTGGCGTGCGACTTCACGGGACTGGGTGAGTCCGAGGGAGACTTCGAGGACACCTCGTTCTCGTCGTCCGTGGCAGACCTGGTCTCTGCGGCAAAGTATCTCACCGAGGCACGAGACGCCCCGCAGCTCCTGATCGGTCACAGCTTAGGGGGAGCGGCAGTTCTGGTGGCGGCCGAGTACATCGACTCGGTTCGTGCGGTCGCGACCATCGGCGCGCCGTGTGACCCGGGACACGTTCGGCGCCTCCTCATCGAGGCCGAGGAGGAGATCGAGACCGTCGGCCACGCTCAGGTCGACATCGGCGGGCGGCCGTTCACCATCCGGCGTGACTTCCTAACCGACCTCGACTCGCACGACATGATGCGTCGGCGCATCGCCAAGCTCGACCGGGCACTCCTAGTCTTCCACTCGCCACAAGACGAGACGGTGGGGATCGAACAAGCGCGCCACATCTACGAGGCCGCGCGTCATCCCAAGAGCTTCGTGTCGCTCGACGGCGCGAACCACCTGCTCACCAACCGCGACGACGCCGAGTACGTCGCGGGCGTTCTGGCCGCGTGGGCGGGGCGTTACCTGTGCCCAGCGCCGTCCGACCTCGGGGACGATCCGGGCTACGACAACCCGACGGTCACGGCCTCGATTGTCGCCTCCGGCTTCCGAACCGCACTCAGCGCGAGGGGCTTCGACCTGGTCGCCGACGAGCCCGCGTCCATCGGCGGGACCGAGACCGGCCCGACGCCCTACGACCTGCTCTGCATGTCGCTCGGCGCCTGCACCGCGATGACGCTGAGGATGTACGCCGACCGCAAGGGCCTCGCCCTCGAGGCCGTCTCCGTCCAGGTCACCCACGCCAAGGTCCACGCCGACGACTGCGAGGCCTGCCTCACGACCGACGGCCACCTCGACCGCTTGACGCGCACCATCGCCCTCGAGGGCGACCTCGAGGGCGGTCAACGGGCGCGGTTGCTAGAGATCGCGGACCGCTGCCCGGTCCACCGGACCCTAAGGGGCGAGGTCGACGTCGTTACGGTCGAGGCGTGACGCGCCGCAGCCGGCCTCGAGGCGGAGCATCACCCGTCACCATCCGGACTCCCTGACACTCACAGCATGTCGCCGACCCAGATTCCCTCCCCGACCTCGATGCGGCTCTCCGAGCGCTTTGCCGAGGTCCGCGACTTTACCGAGTCGCTGTGCGCCGACCTCGCGACCGAGGACTTCGTCGTCCAGTCGTCGCCGGACGTCTCGCCGACCAAGTGGCACCTGGCCCACACGACGTGGTTCTGGGAGACCTTCGTGTTGGAGCCGTTCGCGCCGGACTACGAGTTGCACGACGAGCGCTACCCGTTCCTGTTCAACAGCTACTACGTCCAGGCGGGCGAGCGCCACTGTCGCGCTCAACGCGGCTACTTGTCGCGCCCGACCGTCAAGGAGGTGTTCGCGTACCGCGCCCACGTCGACGCCGCGATGGCCGACTTTCTCGGGTCGCTCGATGAGCCGGACCGTCAGGACGTGGCCGACGTCGTCGAGGTCGGGCTGCACCACGAGCAGCAGCACCAGGAGCTGATGCTGACCGACCTCAAGCACGTGTTCTCGGTCAACCCGCTTCGGCCCGCGTACCGCGAGCGGCTCCACATCGAGGCCGACGATCCCGGCCCACTCGGTTGGACGTCCTTCGAGGCCGGACTCCACGAGATCGGGTTCGAGCCCAGTGAGCCGTCCTCGAGTCGGGGCCGGTTCCACTTCGACAACGAGTCGCCGCGGCACCGCGCGTTCGTCGAAGCCTTCGAGGTCGCGGACCGGCTCGTGACGTGCGGCGAGTACCTCGCGTTCATGGAGGACGGCGGCTACGACCAGACACCGCTGTGGCTCTCGCTCGGCTGGGCCACGCGCGAGGCCGAAAACTGGACCGAGCCGTTCTACTGGGAGAAACGAGACGGTGAGTGGTGGCACTACACGCTGTCCGGGATGCGCCCCGTCGACCCGAACGAGCCGGTCACGCACGTCAGCTACTTCGAGGCCGATGCCTACGCACGCTGGTCCGGCGCTCGGCTGCCGAGCGAGCAGGAGTGGGAGGTCGCCTCGAGGTCGGCGTGGTCGACCGGTGACGCGCCCGGCTCTTTCGCCGACGCAGGCCGCCTCCACCCCGCGCC
>NZ_JBARYR010000340.1:0-2872 GCF_049648075.1 Rubrivirga sp.
CGGTCCACCTGGTCGTGAACAACCAGATCGGGTTCACGACGCTCCCGATGCACTCCCGCTCGTCGGCCTACGCCACGGACATCGCGCGGATGATCCAGGCGCCCATCTTCCACGTCAACGGCGACGATCCCGAGGCGGCGGTCCGCGTCGCGCGGCTGGCCCTCGATTACCGGCAGGTGTTCAACAAGGACGTCGTGATCGACATGGTCTGCTACCGCAAGTACGGCCATAACGAGGGCGACGAGCCGGCGTACACGCAGCCGCTCATGTACGAAGACATCGGCGGCCACCGGTCCGTCCGCAAGCTCTACCTGGAGCTGCTGCTACGGCGTGGTGAGCTGTCGCCGCAAGAGGCCGAGGGCGTCCTCGACGACTTCAAATCGAAGCTCGACAACGCGTTCGAGGAGACCAAGGACTTGGCCGAGCGCCTCAAGGACGTCGAGCACGTCCCGGTCCCGGAGCACATCGAGGCCAACGACAATGTCGCGACCGCGGCCTCGAGGGCGGACCTCGAGCGGGTGATGGAGGCCGTCGTCACGATGCCGGACGACTTCGCCGTCCACAAGAAGCTGGCGCGGCTGGTCGTGGACCGCCGGCGCAAGCAGTTCGAGGACGGGACCATCGACTGGGCATTCGCCGAGGCCTTGGCGTTCGGGACGCTGCTCTTGGAGGGCGCGCCGGTGCGGCTGAGTGGGCAGGACTCGGGGCGCGGCACGTTCAGCCAGCGCCACGCGATCCTCCACGACCAGACGGACGGCCACAGGCACATCCCGCTCAACGAGATCGTCGAGGGCGGGCCGGGCAATGGCCAGGCTCGGTTCCAGGTCTACGACTCGCTTCTGAGTGAGTACGCGGCCCTCGGCTTCGAGTACGGGTACTCGGTCGCGGACCCGAGTGCGCTGGTGATGTGGGAGGGGCAGTTCGGCGACTTCGTCAACGGCGCTCAGATCATGATCGACCAGTTCATCACTGCGGCGGAGGCCAAGTGGGGCCAGACGTCGTCCTTGACGATGCTGCTGCCGCACGGCTACGAGGGCCAGGGGCCAGAGCACTCGTCGGGCCGCCTCGAGCGCTTTTTGCAGGCGTGCGCCGAGGACAACATCATCGTCGCCAACTACTCGACGCCGGCCAACTACTTCCACGCGCTCCGTCGTCAAGTCCTGCGCGACGCCAAGAAGCCCCTCGTCGTGATGACGCCGAAGTCGCTGCTTCGGCATCCGCAGGCGACCTCGACCGTGGAGGACCTGTCGGACGGGTCGTACCAGCCGTTCATCGAGGGCGACAATCCAGACGCGGATCGCCTGGTGATCTGCTCGGGCAAGGTGGTCTACGACGTGCTGAAGGCGCGCGAGGCGCTGGACGATCCGTCGTCGGTGTCGGTCGCGCGTCTCGAGCAGTTCTACCCGTTCCCGGACCAAGCCGTCCTCGAGGACGTGAAGCGGTTCGCGGGCAAGACCGTCGTGTGGCTCCAGGAGGAGCCCGCCAACATGGGCGCCTGGACGTTCGTCCGCCCTCGACTGGACGACCTGCTCGAGCAGGTCGGCGGAGGACGGGTTCAGTACGCGGGCCGCGACGCGGCGGCGAGCCCGGCGACGGGCAGCGCCAAGGTCCACGCCCTCCAGCAGGAGCAGATCTTGCGCGACGCGCTCGGCCTCGATGGCTAGCCAGGACGAGCACGAATGGTCCGGCCTCGAGGACGCGTCGTCGAGGCCGGACGTGGAGCGACGGTTCTGGTGGAGCCAGACGCCGGACGCTAGGCTGCGAGAGGTCCAGCGTCTCCGGGAGCTCACGTATGGCGACGCGGCCAAAGGCCACGTTGACCGCTCCGCCCTCGAGGTCGGCACTCGCGGGCCGGATGGTAAGGTGCAGTGGGGACGGCGGAGGTGACCCCTCTTCGCTCGTGGCGCCGCGTCGTCGTCAAGGTCGGGAGCGCGTTGGTGGCGCCCCACGGCGAGCCGAGCGACGAGCACCTCGAGGGCATCGCCCGGTTCGCGACCGCGAGCTTGGACGCCGGCCTCGAGGTCGTGATTGTCTCGTCGGGCGCGGTCGCGTCCGGGCGTGGGGTCGGGGACCGGCGGCCCCGCACGATCCCCGAAAAGCAGGCGCTCGCGGCCATCGGTCAGCCAAGGTTGGTGGCGCGGTGGGCGCGGCTCTTGGAGACGTCCGTCGCCCAGGTCTTGCTCACGCACGACGACCTGTCCCATCGAGGACGATTCCTCAACGCGCGCAACACGTTCGCCGAACTTCTGTCGCGCGGGATCATCCCGATCGTAAACGAGAACGACACGGTGGCCGTCGAGGAACTGAAGGTGGGCGACAACGACAACCTAGCAGCCCACGTCGCCGTCCTGACCGACGCGGACCTTCTGGTCATCTGCACTGACGTCGCCGGGTTCTACGACGCCGATCCGCGTTCCGTCCTCGAGGCCGCGCTCGTTCCGGTCGTGGAGTGCATCGACGCGTCGGTCCGGGCGATGGCCGGCGGGGCGGGGACCGAGGCCGGGACGGGCGGGATGCGGACCAAGCTCCAAGCGGCCGAGAAGGCGACGGCGCGCGGGATCGACACGGTCCTGCTGGACGGGACGTCGGCACCCGCCCTCGAGGCACTTGCCAACGGACGCGTCGAGGGGACGCTCTTTCGCGCGCTCGACCCGCCGCTTTCCGCTCGCAAGCACTGGCTGCTCCACGCGACGCCCGCCGCGGGCAGGATCACCATCGATGCGGGCGCGGCACGTGCCGTCCTCGAGGGCGGCGCGTCGCTCTTGGCGAGCGGAGTCGCCAGCTTCGAGGGCGACTTCGGGCGTGCCGATGTCGTCGAGATCGTCGACCTCGAGGGGGGCGTGATCGGGCGTGGCGCCTCACGGTACTCGGC
>NZ_JBARYR010000341.1:0-2437 GCF_049648075.1 Rubrivirga sp.
GCTCGCGGCCGACTACCCGTCGCGCCTCACCGCGGCGCTCGGCCGGGCGCTCATCGTCCTCGAGGACGAGGGCGTGCTGGTGGTCGTGCGCGAGCGGCGGCAGCCGGTGTACCACATCACCGTCGCCCAGCGGCTCGTGGAGTAGCGGCCTCGAGGGCGAACGTAGACCGAGGGCGCACCACGCTGGACCGTGGAGCTACCCGGTGCCGAGACGCCGAGGGGTAGCCTGGAGCCATGATCCGCACCGGACGCTCCACGCTGATCCTCGCCGTCCTGACCGCGCTGACCGCGTCGGCGCAGCCGTTGACCGAGGCCGAGGCCCGAGACCTCACCGAGGCGACTCGCGGCCCTTTGACGCTCTTGTCGTGGACGCAGCCCTCGAGCATGAGGGGCCGACTCGGGTTCGATGTTCTCGCCTCGCGAGACCGTGTCACCGCGGCCTTCCAGCGCGCGGCCCGGCCCGACCTGCTGCGTCGGGTGCTCCCGCTCGTCCAGACGCCGGCCTGTCAGCGAGTCGCCCAAGCGTCCAGGTCCACCATCCGAAACGCGCTCGACGGCGCCCTCGAGGCCTACGGTGAGGGAAGCGACGAGCGCCAGGCCGACAGCGTGCTCACGGTCCGTTACCGTGACGCCGGGCGCTTTCTCGACCTCGCACCGGACTTCCATCGGGGTCTCGCCGAGGCCTTTCTGTCCGATCCTGCGGCGGACTCCCTTCGGACGGCGCTCGGGATCACGCCCAAAGTCCTGGGTCTTGGGGAGCCCAGCGAGTTCGAGGACGAATCCTTCGAGGCCGACTTCCTTCTCGCACTGCGCACCTTGCTCCACGGCGCTCCCGCGGCCCTCGTCCTCGAGACCGCCGTCATCCTCGAGGACCCGGCTGTTCGCTACGCCCATCAAGTCGCCACCGACGCGACCGCACCCGCTCTAGGACGCGCGTACACAGACTGGTTCGTGGCAATCCGAGGCGCCCCGTTTCAGACTCGACCGCTGTCGGTCTGGATCGACCCAAGGGTGCTCCTTCGAGGCCTCGACAACCCAGCTCCGGTCATCGAATGGGACCCCGCGATCACGGGAGGGACGGAGGTGTTCGCCCGCCGGGTCGGCTACCCGTCCGCCTCGCTCCAGGACAGCACCGACGGCAGGGTGCGAATCGGGACCGACGGCAGCCTCGCCTCCCGGATCGCGCTCTATCACTACCCCGACCTGCCGACCGCCGAGGCCGTCCTCGAGGCCGTCCGGACGTCCAGCTTCCAACCCGCCTTCGTCGGCGGCGAGGCGGTGGAGACGGAGGTCTTCCTCCAGGTCGAATTCGACCTCGACTTCGTAGACGCCCTCGAGGACGCCCGAGTCTCGGCGGCATCCCTGTGACACATTCTATCTGACACCGACCTCGACCTCGAGGTCTCACCACCATGCGCCACCTTCTTCTCGCGACCGTCCTCCTGGGGAGCGTCGCCCACGCCCAAACCGCGGCGGACTCGGCCCTCGTCGACCAGGCGCTCGACGCGCTCGGCTACGGCTTCGAGTCCGATAGCAGCTTGGCCACCGCGTTCGCCCCGTCCGTGCGCCAGTCGTTCCTCGAGACCCTCGACACGGCCCTCCTTGCCCAAGCGATCAGCGTGCTCGAGGGCGAGGCCTACGCCCGGACGCAGGAGGTATCGGACGCGTGGCGGCAACAGAACCTGGGCAGCGCCGTCCTCGAGGGGCCGCAGGCGGACTCGGCACGGGTCGCCGGATACGTTGTCGCCATGCTCGACGCGACGCAGCCGGACGGCGTCTACCTCGAGGTCGTCGACGAGGCCCGCCGGAGCCTGCCGGACTCCGCGCTCGCCGCCCTCGACGAGTTCGAGATGTGGGACGAGCTCACGGGAGGCGGGGCGCTCCCCTTCACGCAGCGTCTCTACCGCGAGTCCATCCGGGCGAGCCGGTACCAACTGGCCGACCTCGACCCGTCCGACCTCGAGGCGATGACCGCCTACTACCGGTCCGACGCCGGTCGCTACGTCGGGCGCCGCGTCGCGGTGGGGCTCTACCGAGCGACAGTGCTGCCGATGATCGAGATGGCGATCCAGCTTTCCCGCATGTCGGAGGCGCTGGAGGACGGCTGATCCCGGGAGGGTCTCAACCTCGAGGACGAGACGTGGCGCGCGTAGGTTGGCCGTCCCGCCACGTCCGCCATGCGTCTCCTCGCCCTCGCTCTGTGCGCGTCGGCCGGTGCTCAGCCGTCCGCGGCGGACTCGGCGCTCGTCGACCGCGCGCTCCTCGGCCTCGGGTACGACCTCGAGGGCGACGCGGAGATCTGGGGACCGACTGGCCCGAACGATCCTGGCGTCCTGGTCCGAGACGCGTTCCTCGAGGACCTCGACCGGATCGCCCTCGAGGACGCGGTCGCCTTTTTCGAGACGCCGGCCTGGCGCCACCTCGAGGGACCACCGAG
>NZ_JBARYR010000342.1:0-1522 GCF_049648075.1 Rubrivirga sp.
GGTGCGCGAGGACCCCGACGCCCACATGGGGAGGGTCCACCGCGAGATGAACCAGGTGGTCATCGCGCGCGCCCGGTCCCGGAACCGCCAGAAGCGGTGGGGCTCCGCCGCCCGCGTGACGCTGGACGACGACCGCCTCTCCGGGGGCGCGGAGGCCCAGCCTGAGGCCAGCGTCCACAGAGCGCTCGACCTCGCGGACGCGCTCGACCGTCTGGGACGGGTCTCGCCCCGCCTCCGCGAAGTCGTCCGGCTCCGGTTCGAGGTGGGCCTCACGGTTGGTCAGGTGTCGGCCACTATGGAGGTCCCGCGTCGGACGGTCGAGCGAGACCTCACGAAAGCCCGGGGACTCCTGGGTGTCCTCCTCCGTGCGGAGCCTCCGCTCGACTAATCCCCGAGGTACGTGTCCGGCCCTCCGATGCGGAGACCGCCGACGCCCAGCCCACGCCGCATGAAAGAGATGGAGAGAGAGGGAGACGTGCCCCGCGAGGGGTTGGGGCCACCGCCCACTATGGCCGGCGCTGCCGACTGGGTGACCGGGAGCTGGCGGGAGGTCGAGCGGGCCATTGACCGGGTGCTGGAGCTCCCGGAGTCCGAGAGGCGAGGCGCCGCCGAGCGTCTGGCGCCCGGCCCCGTCCGAGACGGCGTCGAGGACTTGCTCGCTGCAATCGGGCCGGAGCCTATCGAGAAATCTCCATTACCAGACGAGACGTTTCCTGATAGTGCCCAGGCACTTTCAGTAAGTGCCTGGGCACTAGACCTACCAGATCCATTCCCTGGCGACGGTGACATCGACCGAGGGCTCGACCCGGGAGAGCGACCTCGGCGAGATCTGGTCGGCACCTGGGCCGTGGGGTTCATGATCCGCCGGAGGGTGGGGCGGGGCGGGATGGGCGAGGTGTACCTCGCCGACGACCCACAGACCGGCCAGCAGGCAGCGGTGAAGGTGCTGACCTCAGAGGCCCCCGGCGCGGCGGCGCGGTTCGAGCGCGAGCAGCGTCAACTCGCGAACCTCCAGCACCCCGCGATCCCGAGACTCTTGGGCACCGGAATCACAGATGACGGGCGCCCCTGCTTCGCGATGGAGTACGTGCGGGGCGGCCCGATCACCGACTTCGCTCGGGCTCACGGGCTCGGCGCCGTAGAGCGCGTCGAGCTGTTCGCCCAGCTTTGCGACGCCGTCCGCCACGCCCACGCCCACCTCGTTGTCCACCGCGACATCAAGCCGTCGAACGTCCTCGCTTCGAAGGCCCCCGACGGGACGCACCGGGTCCACCTCCTCGACTTCGGCGTCGCGAGGCCGCTCGCCGACCGGGCGTACGCGACGGGCTGGGGCGGGGAGGGGCCGACCGGGAACGGGCTCCGGCCGATGACACCAGCCTACGCTGCGCCCGAGCAGGCGTTGCCTGCCGAGGCAGGGCGAGAGGCCGAGACCACGACGGCGACCGACGTGTTTGCCCTCGGCGTCGTGTTCTACGAGCTCCTCACGGAGCGTCGGCCGCTCGACGGGGGCGCCGCCCCGTCT
>NZ_JBARYR010000343.1:0-2968 GCF_049648075.1 Rubrivirga sp.
TTCGGACCTTGGCCGGCAGGTACGGGCACGCCTCGCGAGCGTTGTCGCAGACCGTCACCACGATGTCGAACGCGCGGTCGCCCAGGCTCTCGATCGTCTTCGACGTCAGGCCGGCGTGCTCGATGCCCGCGTCCTCGAGGGCGGCGATGGCGCCGGGGTGGACGCCCCGCGCGACGGTGCCGGCGCTGAACGCGTCGTAGCGGTCGCCGTGACGGTCGCGAAGCAGGGCTTCGGAAAGCTGGGAGCGCGCCGAGTTGTGGGTGCAGACGAACAGCACCGAGCTCTTGGCGTCAGCAGCAGCAGTCATCGTCCGAGCAGCAGGAGGTGAGGGTCGAGACGAACGCGCTCAGCCGGGAGGCCACGTCCTCGAGGGCGGACTCGTCGAGGCAGTAGCAAGACCGCGTGCCGTCGGGCGTGCCCCGGACGAGTCCCGCCTCGCGCAGCACCTTGAGGTGCTGGGACACGGTCGACTGGGCCAGCCCGACGACCTCGACGACCTCGCCGCACACGCACGTGCCGCGCGTGCCCAAGGTCTCGAGGATGGCCAAGCGGGCGGGGTGGGAGAGGGCCTTGGCCTGGAGGGCCAGGCGCTCCATCGAGGTCGTGTCGGTCATGGGAGTGTGCGACGGGACCGGAGCCCCGCCGCGGAAGGTCTACGTGTCTTGGCAGCAGCCTCCGCCGCAGCAGTCGTCGCTGCACCCGCAGTCGGGGCAGCAGTTGCAGCAGCTACAGATTCGGAAGCGGAGTCGTGGGAGTCTCATCGGAGTTGGGAGTTGGAAAAACAAGGCGACGACCAAATGCTTGGTGATCAGTCAATCGTTGATCGTCGATTAACGATAATAATTGTAGCTGCTCCTGTCAAGTCCTCGCCCTCGAGGCGGCCAGAATGAGTCTCCCCTCCTCGCATGAGGAGGGGGACAGGGGGTGGTTCTGTATTCCGACCTCGAGGGCGCGTTCGTGCGTCCTGTCCTCGGGGTCGGCGCATCGAGGTCGGCGCATCGAGGTCGGCACGGGCACGCCAGCGGCGTGCCCCTACGAATGCGAACGGGTCGCGCTGCACGCTGCGTCCTCGAGGGCGGCCCCATCGAGGGCGACCTGTCCTGGGCGCTACGCGACGGTCTCCTGCTCCGCGTACTGCAACTCGTAGAGCCGTCGGTACAGCCCGTCGGCGGCCAGGAGCGCCTGGTGGTCTCCCCGCTCGCGGACCTCGCCCTTGTGCAGGACCAGGATCTGGCTCGCGTGCTGGACCGTGGATAGCCGGTGGGCCACCACGACGGCCGTCCGGCCCTCCATCAGCACGTCGACGGCGCGCTGGACCATCTCCTCGGTCTCCGTGTCGACGCTCGAGGTCGCCTCATCGAGGACGAGCACGGCGGGATCGTAGAGCAGGGCGCGGACGAACGACAACAGCTGTCTCTGTCCGAGCGACAGCGTCGCGCCGCGCTCGCCGACGGACGAGCCGTAGCCGTCGGGCAGCTTTTCGACGAACGTGTCGGCGCCGACCAGGCGCGCGGCCTCGGCCACTTGCTCCATGGTGACGCTGGGGTCGCCGAGCGTGACGTTCTCCGCGATCGTGCCCGAAAAGAGGAACACGTCCTGAAGCACCAGCCCGACCTGCCGACGCACCTCCGAAAGGGGAAGGTCTTTGACGTCGACCCCGTCGATGGTGATGCGCCCTCGCTGGGGCTCGTAGAACCGGAGCAGGAGCGACAAAATCGTCGTCTTGCCCGATCCCGTCGCGCCGACGAGCGCCAGGGTCTGGCCGGGCTCGCAGACGAACGAGACGTCGCGCAGCACCCAGTTCCAGTCGGGGTCCCCGTCCTCGAGGTCGGCCTCGGGCAGCCGCTCGTAGGCGAACCACACGTCCTCGAACTCGATGCGGCCCTGGGCGCGTCCGTCCTCGAGATGGAGCACCGCCGGCGACTCCGGGAGCGACTGGTCGTCGTCCAACAGGTCGAAGACGCGCTCCGAGGCGGCGAAGGCGGCCTGGATGGAGTTGAGCTGGTCCGACAGGTTGCGGACGGGCTCGAAGAACATCCGCACGTACTGGACGAACGCGATCAGCGTGCCCACCGTGACGGCCTCGCGCATGGCCTCGGTCCCGCCGAACCACACGACCAACGCCAGCGCCACCGCGGCGATGATGTCGACGACCGGAAAGAACAGCGCGTAGTAGCGGACCGTCTGGATGTGGGCGTCGCGATGAGCCCCGTTGACCGACTGGAATCGGCGCTGCTCCTCGGCCTCGCGGCCGAAGATCTGGACCACGCTCATGCCCGTCACGTGCTCCTGCATGAACGCGTTGAGCCGCCCGACCTGCTTGCGCGTCTCGCGGTACGCCGCGCGCATCTTGCGGCGGAAGATCTCCGTCGCCAGGATCATCGGCGGGAGGGCGACGAGCGCGACCATCCCCAGCTCGAAGTCGAGCGAGAGCATGAAATAGCCGATGAACAGCAGACGGCCCAGGTCGCCGATGATGGTCACCGCGCCGGCCGAGAGCAAGTCGGCCAGGGCCTCGATGTCGGACGTCGCCCGCGTGATCAGCGTGCCGATCGGTGTCTTGTCGAAAAAGGCCAGCCGCTGCCGCTCGACGAACCGGAAGACCCGGGTCCGCAGGTCATAGAGCGCGTGCTGCCCGACCCACTGCGTCAGGTACCCGAGCGCGAAGTAGGCGATGCCCTCGGCCACCAGCACGCCCGCGATCAGCCCGACGACGCGGAACAGCCCCGGCAGATCCCCCGTGACGATGTGCTCGTCGACGGCGATCTGGACCAGTCGAGGCCGGAGCGGCCCCAGGAACGCGACGACGAGGGTCAGCCCGAGCGCGGTCGCGACGTGCCAACGGTACGGCCACAGCAGCGCCCCGAGCCGCCGGACGAGGCCTTGGGGCGGTCGCCAGGCGGGAGCGTTCGGTTGGGGGGAGTCGGCCACGGGCGGGCTACCCCGCACCGGACGGGCGCGGTTCCTG
>NZ_JBARYR010000344.1:0-1715 GCF_049648075.1 Rubrivirga sp.
CGGTCCACACGCGCTCGCGCTCGGGGCCGAGGCGTGGCCGGCGGGCAGCTACCTCGTCCGGGTTCAGGCCGGCCCCGTCCGCCACGTCCACCGCTTGACCGTCTCTCGCTGACCCCCTCTCCCCGCATCCCACCACGACCATGCGCATCGCTCTCCTAACCCTCGCGGCCCTCTTCACCCTTCCGGCCCAAGCCCAGATCGACCTCGAGCTCGACTGGGCCCGCATAGGCGACCGAACCGGCCAGCTCGGCGTCGAGAACGGCACGGCCTCGGTCGAGTCGGCCGAGTTCTCGCCCGACGGCTCGCTCATCGTCTCCGGCGCCAAGCGCGGCGGCGACCTCATCCTGTGGACCGCCGGCGGCCAAGAGATCTGGCGGCGCTCCCACGACAACCGCGCCGAGATCGAGGTGGTCACCTTCACGCGCGACGGGACCCACGTGGTCTCGGGCGGCGAGGACGGCTTCCTGCGCGCCTGGCGCGTCTCGGACGGCGTCGAGGTCTGGAACTACTCGACCAATCCCAACGGCGGGTCGGAGGTGAGCTTCGACGGGCTCGGCCTCTCCAACGGCGGCGACCGCCTGGCCGGCGGCGACGAGCAAGGCCGGCTCGTGGTGTTTGACACGTCCGATCCGGACCCTGCCAACTGGCCCGACGAGCCGCTCGCCGTCGTCTTCCAGGGCCCGGACAACAACGCCACCAGCGACGCCGACATCAACTCGGTCGACTGGACCCAAGACGACCGCTTTATTGTGACGGCCGGCCGCGACGGCACGGTCAAGCGGTGGGAGGCGGCCGACCTCAACGACGCCGACCAGGGCCTGCGCCAGACGTACACTGGTTTCCAGAGCTCGATCAAGTCCGTCCGGCTCTCGCCCGACGACCAACTCGTCGCCGCCGGCGGGCAACTGAGCCCGGACGGGCTCGTCTTGGTCTGGGACTACGCCACCGGCCAAGTCGTCGAGCGGATCGACTTCCCGCTCACCAAGAAGATCGAGGCCGTCGAGTGGACGCCGAACGGGCGGTTTCTCATCACGGGCGGCAACGAGGGCCGGTCGGCCGACGCTGGGCTGAAGCCGGCCTACCCCGACAACGGGGGCTTTGGGCCGATCCGGGCGTTCGACCGCGAGAACGGGTTCGCGCTCGTGCTCGAGCAGGTCACGTTCCGTCAGGAGTACTTCAGCTTCGGCGCCAGCGGCGACCGGCTGGTGGTCTCGAGCGAGGACGGGGGCGTCCGGCTGTGGGACGTGACCTACCAAGGCGCGCCGGGCCAGTCCCCGTTCGGCGCCGCCCCCGTCTCGCTCCCCGGCCGCATCGAGGCCGAGCGCTACGACCGGGGCGGGCAGGGCGCCGCCTACAACGACACCAACGCTCAGAACAGCGGCGGCGCCTTCCGTGCCGATGAGGGCGTCGACGTCCAGGCGACCACGGATGCCGGCGGCGGGTTCAACGTCGGGTGGATCGAGACCGGCGAGTGGCTCGAGTACACCGTCGACGTGGCCCAGGCCGGTCTCTACGACCTCGACTTCCGCGTCGCGTCGCAGTCGAACGGCGGGGCCCTGCGCGTCGAGGCCGGCGGCGACGTGGCCCAGGTCTCGTTCCCGGCGACCGGGGGCTGGCAAACCTGGACCACGGTCACGGCCAGCGACGTCGCGCTCGAGGCCGGGCGCCAGGTCCTGCGCGTCACCGCTGAGGACCGGCTGTTCAACGTCAACTAC
>NZ_JBARYR010000345.1:0-10235 GCF_049648075.1 Rubrivirga sp.
GACCCGCACACCGCGGTCGGCTTGGAGGCCGCGCGGCGCTACCGCGAGACGCACGGCGAGCCCGTGATCGTGCTGGCGACGGCGCACCCCGCCAAGTTTCCCGACGCCGTCCTCGAGGCCACCGGAACGGAGCCGGTCGCGCCGGACCGGTTGGCCCGCCTGTGGGACGCGCCGACGCGCGTCGAGACGATCGTGCCAGACCTCGAGGCGCTCGAGGCGCATCTGAAGTAGGCGTCTCAGGGCACGACGTGCCGGCTATGGCCTAGGGAGGTGGCAGAGGCGAGTTACGTATGCCGCCAAGATCGACGCGGCGCTGAAGGAAACGGTTCGGCCGTCGATAAGGCTCAGGAGGCCGACTCCCGACGCCGAGCCTCGCTCTCCATCGCGACAGCCTTATGCACCTCGACCCGACTTTGTCACGCTTGCTACCGGCCGTCCTCTGCCTTCTGGTCGTAGGGCCTGCGTCTGCGCAAAAAGAAACGAGTCTGTGGGGCGAGGAGCGCTCCGTCGACGCTCCGGTCGCCGTGGCCCTGTCCGCCCCGCCCGTCGAGGTCGAGGCCGCGTTTCAGGCGCTCGAGGCGAAAGCCCGTCGAGACGGCGTTGTCCGTTTGATCGTCGGCTTGGACGTCGACTTTGTCCCCGAGGGACAGCAGTCGCGTCGCCGTGCCTCGTCCCAGCGAGCGACCATCGAGCAACGTCAGGCGTCGCTCCTCGCCCGGTTGAGCGACGCCGCGGAGGTCCGCCGCTTCCGCTTTACGCCAGCGATCGTCCTCGAGGCGACCCCCGCCGACGTCGACGCGCTCCGCCGTGCTCCCGAGGTCGTCTCCATCCTCGAGGACGTGCCGGTGCCCGTCTACGCCGAGGTCGAGACGGGAGCGAACGCTCCGAGTCGCTTGGACGACAGCACCATCTTGGTAGGGGCCACGGCTGCGTGGGCTCAGGGGTTCACAGGTGAAGGGTACGAGGTCGCCGTCCTCGATACGGGCACGGATGAGACGCATCCTTTCCTAGCTGGTCAGGTGTCGTCCGGCGCCTGCTTCTCGACGTCGGCCTCGAGCGGTTCCTTCACCTCTGAGACGTTGTGCCCCAGTGGCCAACGTGGCGAGGTCGGCCCGACGGCCGGTACGAATTGCGATACGGGCGAGTGGGGGAGCGGGTGCGACCACGGCACGCACGTGGCAGGAATCGCTGCCGGTGGCAGCGTGGGCGGCGCTACGACGCCTCGGGCCGGCGTCGCTCCGGGGGCCGACATCGTTGCGGTCCAGGTCTTTTCCGGCTTTACGGCCGGATGCGTCAACGACAACAACCCTTGTGTGCTGGCTTTCGGGTCCGACCAAATCGCTGGCCTCGAGCACGTCTACGACCTGGTCGTGAATGAGGGGCGGAACATCGTCTCCGCCAACATGAGCTTGGGAGGCGGACAGTACTTCGGTACGTGCGACACGAACGGGCTCAAGTCCATCATCGACAACCTGCTCTCGGTCGGCGTCGCGACGGTCATCGCGTCAGGGAACGATGGGTACCAAAACTCGACCGGCTCGCCCGGCTGCATCTCGACGGCCGTGACGGTCGGGTCCTCGACCAAGGCCGATGGCGTGTCCGGGTTCTCCAACGTCGCACCCTGGATGGACCTGTTCGCGCCGGGCTCCTCGATTCGGTCGTCGGTGACGGGAGGCAGGTACTCCAACTTCAACGGCACCTCGATGGCGACGCCTCACGTGGCCGGCGCGTTCGCCGTGATGCGCCAGCGGTTCCCCCTAGAGAGTGTCCAACAGACCGTCGCACGTCTTCAGGAAAGTGGCGTCGCGATCACGGCAGGAACGCCGGCTGCGCACTACTACCGCATCCAGATCGACGACGCGTTCCTCGACGCGCCCGAGATCGCCCTCGAGGTCGAACCGCTCAGAGCCCTTCTCGCTCCCGGCGAGACGGTCACCGAGACCGTCACCATCACGAACGTCGCCGGGGCCGAGAGCCGCCCGCTCCGGCTCGGCCTCCAGGAGGCCAGTACCAGCTACGAGTGGCGAGACTCGAGCATCCCTGCCGGTCCAGTCGCCGACTTTGTTGACATTTCCGGGACGGGCACCGCGTTGGGCTTGGGCGACGACGAAGGCGTCGCGCTGACCCTGCCGTTTGGCTTCCCCTTCTACGGGACGTCGCAGGCCTCCACGATCGTGTCGTCGAACGGCTACCTCGCGTTTGGGGGTAGCGGCCGGAGCGCCGGAAACACCGGCCTCCCCAGCTCCGGTGGCCCCCGAGGGACCATCGCGCCGTTCTGGGACGATCTCGACCCGTCCAGTCGTGGCGAGGTCTACGTGCAGGACATGGGCGACGGCCGTTGGGTCGTCCAGTGGGACGACGTGCCGCGCTACAACGATTTGGCGACGAGCCTCACGTTCCAGGCCGTCCTGTCCGACGACGGGACCATCTCGTTCCAATACGCCACGATGAGCGGGATGCTAAGCGCCGCGACCGTCGGGATCGAGAGTCCGAATGAGGACGACGGGGTGACAGTCGTTGCCAACGCCCCCTACGTCTCGTCCTCGACGGCCATCCAGTTCGGCCCTCCGGTCGCGGCCTTCGCGGCTACCCTCGGACGGACCACCCTGAGCCATGGTGAGTCCACCAGCCTGGCCGTCACGTTCGATGCGACCGGCCTCGAGGCCGGGACGTATGAGACGGACCTGACCGTCACGTCGAACGACCTCGATGAGGCAGACGTCGTGATCCCGCTCGTCCTCGAGGTCGGTGTGGCCGGAGCCATCGCGGGCAACGCGGGCTGGAGGCTGATTGGGCCGCCGTCCGACGTGTCGGTCGCAGACCTCGCCGCGCTCAACCTGGTCCAAGGCGTCCCGGGCCAGTTTCCCGACGCCGTGGCGAACGTGCTCACGTACACGTCGGGAGTCGGCTGGGCACCGCCGACCTCGAGTGCCGCCGTACTGCCTCGAGGCCGGGGCCTGGGGTGGTTCTTCTTCGACGACGACCTCGAGCCCGACCCCTCGTCGGCCGGCGGGGGGAGTGGAGAGTCGTTCTCGCTTCCGATGTCGCTCGTGGTCACGGGCGGTGCGACGGCCGACGTCGACGTGGACCTCCCGGACACGCCAGACGAGGGAGGCCAGCGCTGGGCACTTCTGGCCAACCCGTTCGACCGTCCGCTCCGGCTCGCCAACCTCGCCGACAAGGCGGTCTGGCCCGGCGCCGACGGCCTGGCCAGCAGCGAGGCCCAGGTCTACGATCCCTCAGGGCCGACCTACGTGCTCGGCTCTGACATCGGCGAGATCGAGCCCTGGCAGGCGTTCTGGGTCCTGAATGGGAGCTCGACCTCGCTCACGATCCCGGCCGCCGAGGCCGGCGGCCAGGCCCGCACGCGGCAAGACGACCGGCCGCGGATCGCATTCTCGCTTCACGGCATGACGCGCGACGGCCTCGCCCTCGAGGACCGCGCCGCGTCGATCGTGTTCGACACGAACTCGTCGCCCGGCGCCGATCGCCGAGACGCTCCCAAGCTGGTCCCCCCGGCCGACGCGTACGTCCTGATTGGCGCTCGCGTCGAGGGCGGGACGGGTCCGGCGCTCCAGTCGCTCGCGGCCGTTCCTGAGGGCACATCGGTCGACCTCGCCGTTCAGACGGTCGGCGCGTCGGATTCGCTCACTGTCCGCTGGCCGCGCCTCGACGTCCCGCCCTCGTGGGCGCTCACGCTCCTCGATCGGGAGACCGGCCTCGAGGTCGATCTCCGCACGGCCGAGGCCTACTCGTTCACGGCTCCGAGCGGGCCGGCACGGCTCCGCCGGATGGCCGGGGAGTCCTCGGCGCCGGCCGTGTCCTCGGTGCCCGATGCCCGGTTCGTCCTCTCGGTCTCGGCTTTCGCGACCGACGCGGACACTGACCTCGAGGCCGAGTGGTCTCTCTCCGTCGGCCCCAATCCGTCTTCGGGCGCGGTCCGCATTCAGTACGGCGTGCCCATCGCAGGCCCCGTCCGCCTAGCCGTCTACGACGTGCTGGGGCGCGAGGTCGCCGTCCTCGAGGACGGCGACCGCTCGGTGGGGGACCACCGCGCCTCGCTGCCTGCTGGGCGCCTCGCACCGGGCGTGTACGTCGCCCGCTTGTCCGCTGAGGGGCACGCCCTCAGCCGGCCGGTCACCATCGTCCGCTAGGCCTCAAAGACTGCTTACCCCGTTCGGCCGCTTTTCGCTCCTCGACCCCTTCTTCCATGATGCGCTCACTCATCGCCCTCGCTCTCGGCAGCTTCTGCGCTGCCGCATCGGCCCAGGGACCACCTCCGTTCCCGACCGGCCCTCCGGCCGTCGGCAGCTCCGTCGTCGTCTCGCTCGACGTCGTTCTCGGCGGCGCCTTCAATGGCTCCGCGATGCGGACGGACCTGCTCGAAGACGGCTTGCTACCGACCTCGCAGCCCTACGGTGCGGCGTCGTTCAGCGGTACGGACCTCGCCTACGCGGGAGCGGAAGACGCCTCGAGCTACCTCGACGGTGCGAGCGACGTCGTGGACTGGGTTCTCGTCGAGTTGCGGACGTCCGTTTCCTCTGCTCCCGCAGCACGCGCAGCAGCCCTCGTGCGCAGCGACGGGACGGTCGTCCGGCCCAGCGGCCAGGCGGGTGTCTCGTTCGATGCGTCGCCGGGAGACTACTACGTCGTCGTGCGCCATCGGAACCACCTCGCGGTGATGAGCGCGTCGGTCATCGACCTGTCGTCGGGGGCGGGGAGCCTAGACCTGACGGCCATTGGGGCGGCACACTCGAATGGTGGTGATGCTCAGGTAGACCTGGGGAGTGGCGTAATGGGCATGTGGGGCGGCGATGGCTCGGCCGACGGTCGACTCACGTCCAGTGACCGAAACACGCAATGGCTACAGGACAACGGGACAACGGGATACCGGGTGTCCGACTTCGACCTCAACGGTCGCGTGACGGCCAGCGACCCCAACGTCGTCTGGCTCCCTGGGAATGGCCGGACGAGCCAAGTCCCAACGCCCTCAGACTAAAGGCGCGCCAACTACGACCGATCCCTTAGTGGATTCGTCCCCCCTATCCATGAAGTATTTCGTTATCGCCCTTGGGCTCCTCACCCTGGCTGCGTCGCCAGCCTACGCGCAGCGGACCGCCGATGCGCTCCTCGAGGAGATCTCGACCGGCCCGTACAACGTTGGGGACGACTACGTCGTCCGGCTCTCGCTCAAGTCCCCAGAAGGAGACAGAGACGTTAGGGATGCGAGCGTGTTCATCGACTTCGATGAGGACGCCCTTTCGTTCTCTGGAGATGCAGCGGACTACGACTTCACGGCTTACAGTGGACCCCAGACCGATTACAACGGGGACGACACGTTCTACGAGGTCGGAACCGTCCTCCTCCCAGAGTCGGGGACCGTCAGCGTCAACATCCTCAACGATTTCCGGAGCACAGAGGTCGGCCAGGCGCTTGCGACTGGCTACACGGGCGCTGTAGAGATCACATTCACTGTCGACGACCCAGCCATCGATCCTGGCTTCGCCAAAGACAGGTTCGAGGTTTTCTACACCGATTCCGGTGATCCCGTCCTGTACACGGAGGGGGCATTCGAGGTCCAACTCACACCACCGCCGCCAACGGTAACGCTCGCGGCGTCGCCGTCGAGCATCTCTGAGGACGGGGGCGTGTCGACGGTGACCGCCACCTTATCAGAGTCGGCCACATCTGACGTTACCGTCACGCTCGGATTTGCGGGATCCGCCGCGGGGGGGGACTACACCGCCAGCGCGAACTCGATCACGATTCTGACGGGCCAGACGACAGGGACGATCACCGTCACCGGCGACGACGACAGCGACATCGAGGGCGCCGAGACCGTCGAGGTCTCCATCGACGGCGTCACGAACGCTGTCGAGAGCGGCGCCCAGTCGGCCACGATCACACTCACCGACGACGACGCGGCCGAGGTCAGCGTCGCCGCAGCAGGCGACGCGACGGAAGGCGCCGCCGCTGGCGCGTTCACGATCTTCATCGACCAAGCGCTCACGTCCGACCTCGAGGTCACCTTCGCCACATCCGGCGACACGGGCGACGTGGCCGCGTTGGGAACGACAGCTACGATCACGGCCGGTAACACGTCCGTCGACGTCGCGGTCTCCGCCACCGACGACGCGACCGTCGAGAACACGGGGTCCGTGACGCTCACGCTCTCGTCCACGAACTCGACGCAGGCCGCGGTCGGCTCGTCGAGCAGTGCGTCGGTCGGCGTCCTCGACGACGACTCGGCCACGCTCACGGTCGCGGCCACGGCCCAGGCCGCCGAGCCCGGCACCGACGGCGCGTTCACCATCACCTCGACGGCCCCGGCCGCCTTCGACGTCGACGTCACGGTCGCCGTCTCGGGCTCGGCCACCGAGGGCGCCGACTTCGCCTCGGTCGGGACGTCGGTCGTCCTCGAGGCCGGCGAGACCTCGGTCGTGGTCCCGGTCGCGGTCACCGACGACGACGCGTTCGAGGGCGACGAGACGGTCGTGCTCACGCTGTCGTCGACCGACGCGGCCGCGGTCACCGTCGGCGATCCCGACGACGCCACCGTCACCATCGCCGAGGACGAAGAGGGCGTCATCACGGTGTCGACTCGGACGGTTTCGGTCTCCGAGACGGGGACGACGGCCACCTTTAGCGTCACGCTTCCGCAGGCTCCCACGGCAGACGTCACGATCGCTGTCTCCTCCGGCGACACCGATGAGGCGACGGTCTCTACGGGGACCCTCACGTTCGAGCCAGCCGGCGCTCTTTCTCAAACCGTCACCGTCACCGGTGTCGACGACACGTTCGACGATGGCGATCAGAGCGTGACCATCACGCTCGGCGCGGCGTCCTCGACCGACGCCGACTTCGACGGCGTCGACCCGCTCGACGTGACAGCGACCGTCCTCGACGACGACGCCGCACCGACCGTCGCGCTCACTGCGGCGGCCGCCACCGTCCTCGAGGGCGCCAGCACCCCGGTGACGGCAACGCTCACGGGCGCCACCACCGTGGCCGATGTCACCGTGTCGCTCTCCGCGACCGGCGACGATGGCCGCTACGTCGTTGCCGACGAGGTCGTGATCCCGGCGGGGCAGACCTCCGCCTCCGTGCCGTTTACCGGTACGCAGGTCGACGGCGACCAGGCCGACCTCGAGGTGACGGTCTCAATCAGCGCGGTCACTGGCGCAACGGAGGCCACTCCGCAAGCCGTCACGATCACCGTCCAAGACGACGACCCGACTCTCGTCACGCTGTCGGCGTCGCCGCTCCGCATCGCGGAGGCGGGAGGAGCCTCGACCGTCACCGCCACCCTCACAACCCCGGCTCCGAGCCCCGTCACGGTGACGCTCGGCTTCAGCACGGACAGCGCTGACAACGCCGACTACAAGGCGTCCGCGACGCAGATCGTGGTGGCCCAAGGACAGACATCGGGGACGGCCACGGTCACGGCCGTCGGCGGAGACGCCGACGGTGAAGGTGACGAGACCCTCACTGTAACCATCGACGGCGTCGTCGGTGGCGACACCGACGACGGAACGCAGGAGAGCGGTGACCAAGCCGTTACCATCACGATCCAGGAAGCTCCCCTGACGCCGACCATCGCGTTCGCGACTACGCAGTCGAGCGTTCGCGAAGAAGCTGGGACGGTCGAGCTCGAACTCGAACTGGACCGTGACCTCGAGGAAGCGGCCACCGTCCGCGTCTTCCTGACGAGCGGCGATGCCGCCGACCTCGATGGGTTTGAGCAGACGGAGATCGAGGTCCCCGCTGCCACGACGTCCCTATCCGTCTCCGTTCCGATCGCGGACGACCAGCAGATCGAGGACGACGAGACGGTCGTGTTCGGCCTCGAGGTCGTCAGTGGCGACCTCGACGTCGACGCCGCCGCCACGGCCGTCGTCATCGTCGACAACGATGGCCAGCCCGTTACGGTCACGGTCCCCGTCCGGGACCGCGATGGCGACGGCGTCGAGGACGGCGGCCCCCGCTTCTTCTCCGTCCCCGTCGGTGGTCTCACCGCCGGCGAAATCGCCCTCGAAGCCGGCGGATCGGTGTCCGTCATCGATCCCAGCACGGGCGGGGTCGTCGAGGCCGGGCCAGACACGGTGCTCATGGCCGGTCAGCTCATCGTCGTCGACGTGGCCCCGGGCGCCGACCTCACTCTGGTTGGCTCCGCCGCGGCGCCGGGCTTGGCACAGCAGGCCGTCGTCCTCGAGGACGGCGACGAGGCGCGCGTCCTCGTTCCGCTCGCCAACCTGTCCGACGCCCCGATTGCCATCGGTAGCCTCGAGGTCGAAGGCGGCGTCTTGTCAGACATCGCGCTCGTGTTCGACGAGGTCGCCGGCACGTTCCGGCCGGTGTCTCTCGCGGGGCTCTCGGAGTCCGCGATCGCGTCCTACACGGGCCTCGTGCTCCAGGTGCTCCCGACGGACCCCGACAACCCCGACGTCACCATTACGACGACGGGTGCGGCTCCGGCAGCGACCACGGACGTGGCCGACGCCGAGTTCGTCCCGACGGACGGTGAAACGGCCGTCGTCCTCTCCCTCCGTCCCACTGCGGACTCGGGCCGCTTGGCGGCGTCGAGCCCGAGCGACCTCGCGGTGCTCCGCCTGGTCGAGGGCTCTGTCACAGAGGGTCTCGACCCGTTCGACGGCGTCTCCGTCTCGACCTCGAGCGTGGACCTCGCCTTCGACGGCGCGTTGCCTCTCGCCGCGCTCGCCGCCACACCGAGCTCGATCGAGGGAGGTCTAGATCTCGGCCTCGATGCCCGCGTGGCACCGGGGACCTATCAAATCGACGCTGCCGTCCTCGGCGACCTCGGCCTCGACGTGTTCCTGGTCGACGGCGGAGCTGCCGTCTCGCTCACGGAACCGTACACGTTCACGGTCGCCGACGGCGACGACCTGTCCGAGCGGTTCGCGCTCCGCGTCGCGTCGCGCATCACGGTCGCGAACGAGGACGCCACCCTCGAAGTCGAGGTGGGCCTCGTGTTCCCGAACCCGACCGTCGGCACCGCATGGCTCGACCTCGAGGTCGGGGCCCAGGCGGTCCAGGCGGAGGTGCTCGACTTGCTCGGTCGGTCTGTCGCTCGGGTCTACGACGGTGTCCACGCTGGCGGCGCGCTCCGCCTCGAGGTCGGCGCGGGGACGTTGGCGCCGGGTGCCTACCTCGTCCGGGTGACGGGCGACTCGTTCTCGGCCACGCGTCGGCTCTCGGTCGTCCGTTAGCGCGCCTGGCTCACGGTTCTCCGCCCGCCCCGACGCACTCGGGGCGGGCGGTTTTCGTTTGAGCCGACCTCGAGGTCAGGCCGATCTTGCGGGCATGCTCCCGTCGCGTCCCGACCTCGACCCGCTCCCTGATCCGCCAGACGAGACCTCGGCCTCGAAGCTGCGCGGCGTCGCGATGTTTCTGGCGTTCCTCCTCGTCGGTGGCACTATTGGATTTTGGATTGGAGACACCATCGATGACGTCGAGGTCAGCGGAGCCGCCCTCATCGCGGCCATCCTCCTCGGCGTGCCGGGGGTGGTCGCGGCTCACGAGCTCGGCCACGTGATCGGTGGACAGCTCGCGGGGTGGCGGTTCGCGATGATGATCGTCGGGCCGCTCCACGTCGAGAAGGACGGCGCGGGCCTGCGTTGGAAGGTGAACCGGAGTCTCGGCCTCGCTGGCGGCCTGGCTCTCAGCTTGCCGACCGACACCGTCGACCTCCGCCGAGGAACAGCGATGGTCGTTGCCGGCGGGCCGGTCGCCAGCGTTCTCGTTGGCGGCCTGGGCCTCGCGCTGGGTGGAGCATGGGCGCTCGTCGGGGTGATGTCGCTGTTCATCGGCGTCGCCACCGTGTTTCCAGGCCGTACGGGCGGCTTTCTCACAGACGGCGCCCGCCTGGTCCGACTGGCAAAGGGCGGCCCGGCGGCTGACCGGGAGGCGGCGCTCATGTCCGTCTTGTCAGAGTCGACGGCCGGCACTCGTCCTCGAGATTGGAACGCCGACCTCCTCGAGGACGCCGTCGCCCTCGAGGACGAGGACCCGATGGAGACGTCGGCCCACTCCCTGGCGATGTTACACGCCCTCGATGCTGGCGACGGCGACGCGGCCCGGCGTCATCTGGAACGGCGCATCGAGCTGTGGAACGCGACGCCGACGGCAATCCGAGGCATCATCGCGTCGGACGCCGCGTTCTTCGAGGCCGCCGTCCGGCACGACGCTGCCCGTGCTCGCACGTGGCTCGACCGGGT
>NZ_JBARYR010000346.1:0-2453 GCF_049648075.1 Rubrivirga sp.
GCGGGCCTCGTCCTCGAGGCGAGCGCGAGCGGCGCGGTCGCGCTCGAAAGCGCGTACGGGACCGCGGCCGTGACCTCGACGGTGCCGAGCGTGTCGGCGGGCTGGGCCGAAGCGGCCGTGGCGACGAGCAGGAAGACGAGAGCAGAGCGCATTCGCGGAGGCAAGGGGACCCCCGACGAACGTCCCCGACCGGGCGCGGATCTCGTCGGCCTCGAAGACCGGGCATCGCCCCACCTCGGCAGTGGGACGGTGGAGGCCACGGAGGACGGCCGGCGACCACCCGATGCTCTTGGAAATTGCGGGGACGGGCACGACGCCCCCCGTCCGTACGGATCTTGTCGGCCCCGATGGTCGTGGCGTCCCCCTCTATCCGTCTCCTTGCCGTCGCCGTCTTGGTCGCCGGCGCGCTCGCCGCGTGCGACACCGAGTCGGTGGGCTCCATTGCTCCGGCGCCCGAGGCCGTCGACAACCGGCCCGGCGGGTTCGGCGACCTCGACTCGGTTCGCTACGTGGTCCACGTGAGCATCGACGGTCTCCGACCGGACGCCGTCGACGTGCTCGGAGACGCAGGGGCGCCCGCGCTGTCCCGCCTGCTCCGCGAGAGCGTCCACACCCACAACGCGCGGACGGACCCCGGCATCCGTCACACGCTCCCGAACCACATCTCGCAGTTGACGGGCCGCTCGACGTACGGCGAGAGCGGCCACGGTTGGTCGGACAACGACGGCCTGACCGATGCGACGGTCCACGGCAACCAGGGCACCTACGTGCCCAGCGTGTTCGACGTCGTCCACGACCACGGTGGGCGGACGGGCGCCTACGTCAGCAAGGAGAAGTTCTCCCTCCTCGAGCGGAGCTACGCCTTCCAAGGGGCGCCGGACGTGACCGGCCCGGACGACGGCGCGAATAAGCTCGACGTCTACTTCCACCACCACGACACGGACCGGCTCCTGGACCGCCTCGCATCGGACCTCCTCTCCGACCCGCCGTCCTACTCGTTCGTCCACCTCCGGGACCCGGACTTTGCGGGCCACGAGCACGGGTGGGACCTGGGCCGCGGCAGCCCCTACCTCACGGCCGTCGAGCGCTCCGACTCCCACGTCCGACGGGTCATCGACACCATCGAGGCCGACGGGCGGCTCCAGGGCCGGACGGTCGTGCTCGTGACGTCCGATCACGGGGGCCGGGGGCGGGAGCACGGGTCGGCCCACATCGACCACATCCGGGTCCCGTTCTACGTCTGGGGGCCGGGCATCCGGCCGGGCGACCTGTACACGCTCAATACGCAGCGCCTCGACCCCGCCGACGACCAGGGCGCCGCGCCGATCCGCAACGGCGACGCGGCCAACCTCTCGCTCTCGCTCCTGGGCCTGCCCGCCGTCCCCGGCTCGACGCTCGGCGGCCTCGAGGTCGCGCGGTAGCCAGGTCGCCGTCCTCGAGGGCGCCGCCACCCGACCCGTGCCTCCCGTCCTCGAGGTCGCCGACTGTCTCGGAGAGCCGCCCCACCGTCGAGGTCTCCAGGTCAAGTCCCCCCTCCCTGCGTGAGGAGGGGGACAGGGGGTGGTCGGTTCGTCCTCGAGGCCGCCCCGTTACGCCTCCGCCCCAACGTGGTCTCCACCCCCGATGGGCCAGCACCACAACCGCCCCGACCTCCTCGACCGGCGCCGCGCTCTCCGCAACGGCGCCACCAAGGCCGAGGCCGTCCTGTGGTCCGCCCTCAAGGGCCGGCGCCTCGACGGCCTCAAGTTCCGGCGTCAGCACAGCGTCGGGCGGTTCGTCCTCGACTTCTATTGCCCCAGCCGGAGGCTCGGCCTCGAGGTCGACGGCGGCGTTCATGACGACCCGGCGCGGGCGGCGTACGACGGGGATCGGCAGCGATGGCTCGAGGCGCGTGGGATCCGGGTCGTGCGGGCGACGAACGCGGAGGTGCTCGAGACGCTGGACGTGGTGGTCGAGCGGGTTCGGGACGCGGTGAGGGCGGAGGGGTAGGCGGCCTCGAGGTCGATTGGTCACCACCCCCTGTCCCCCTCCTCATCCGAGGAGGGGGACTCGACCTGGGAGCTCTTGAGCTGGCGAGGTGGTGTTCGGCGACGGAGCGTCCTCGAGGTCAAGCCCGCCCGCACTCGGTGCCCCCCGCGAGGTCCCCCTCCTGGACAGGAGGGGACAGGGGTGGTGGACCGTCTTGCCGCCGGACCCGCGAGCGTGACCGTACGGTCCGCCCTCGAGGTCGAGGTCGGACGCTCACCACCCCCTGTCCCCTCCTCATCCGAGGAGGGGGGACTCGACCTGGGGGGCTCGGGGTGGTGCGGGGCGGCCGGTGGCCTCGAGGGCGGGAACCCCGGCACGGCGCCCGGTCCAATCCCCAATCCCCAATCCCCAATCCCCAATCCCCAATCCGCAATCCCCAATCCCCGACCTCGAGGGGCGACCGGAAGCGCGCGTAATCTCCGGGC
>NZ_JBARYR010000347.1:0-2160 GCF_049648075.1 Rubrivirga sp.
GACACGATCTGATCTGTCATGCTCAAGGAAACGCTCGCCCGGGATTTGAAAGACGCGATGCGCCAAAAGGACAAGGTGCGGCTCGGAGCGATCCGCATGGTCCAGTCGGCGATCACGCAACAGGAGAAGTCCGGCGACGGGCCGCTCTCCGACGACCAGGTCACGGCCGTCGTCGCGAAACAGGCCAAGCAGCGCCGTGACGCGGCGGCACAGTACATCGAGGCCGACCGCCAAGATCTGGCCGACCGCGAGATCGCGGAGCTCGGCTACATCGAGGCCTACCTGCCGGCCCAGGCGACCGACGAGGACATCCACCGCACGGTCCACGAGATCGTCCAGCGGTCCGGCGCGACCTCGATGAAGGACATGGGCCGCGTGATGGGCGAGGCGATGTCGGCGCTGAAGGGCGTCGCGGAGGGATCGCGCGTGCAGGCGGTCGTGCGCGAGCTACTGTCGGCCTAGGTGGGCAAACTGGACCTTTTCATGGCCGCCATGCTCGCGATCGGGCTGTGGCGCGGGTTGCGCACGGGCGCGCTCCGGCAGATCGTCTCGACGGTCGGTTGGGTCGTGGGGTTCGTCTTCGCAACGGCCTTGATGGAACCCATCGGCGTGATCGTGGCTGAGAGTTTGGGCGTGAGCCCTCGGACGGCACCGGTGCTCGGCTTCATCGTCGTTTTTGGCGCTGTCCTGGCGGCTCTCACGGCGGCGACGCACGTTCTGCGGAAGACCCTCGAGGCGATCAAGCTGGGAAGCCTGGACACCGCGGCGGGCGGAGGCGTCGGGGCGCTTCGGGCGGCGTTCGGACTGTCCGTGCTGATGCTCACGACGTCGTTCAGCCCACTTCCCGGACAGTCCCCCTTCGCCATCGCCGAGGAGACCCGAGCGGGATCCGTCCTCTACGACCCGATCGAGGCCATCGCGCCCGAGGTCTGGGGTGTCGTGCGGGCCGTGACGCCCGGGATGCAGCAGGCGCTGGTCGACAAGTTCAACACGTGGCAGGAGGGGGAGCCGGAGTCGGTCACCGGCGAGGAGCCGCTCGACTAACTGGCCGGGGCACGGGGCCTGACGCGAGGCCGACACACCTTGAGGCGAGCTTCGCTGCCGCCACAGATCCATGACACCACTCCGGCTCCAACTCCGCAACTTCCTGTCGTACGGGGAGGAGGCGCCCGTCCTCGACTTCGAGGGCATCCACGTCGCGTGCCTGTCGGGTGGGAACGGGCAAGGAAAGAGCGCCTTGCTCGACGCGATCACGTGGGCGGTCTGGGGCGAGGCCCGAAAGTCGAGCGAGGCCCGAAAGCCGGACGACGAGTTGCTGCGCATCGGCCAGCGCTCGATGGAGGTCTCGTTCGAGTTCCAGGCCGGCGAGGCCGTCTACCGCGTCGTGAGGAGCTATCAGCGGTCGGCGAGCGGGAAGACCTCGAAGCCGGGTCTGGAGTTCACCGTCCGCGACGGCGACGACTGGCGGCCGTTGACGACCGGCTCGGTGCGCGAGACGCAGTCGGCGATCGACACGCGCGTCGGGATCGACTACGAGACGTTCATCAACTCGACGTTTCTGCTCCAGGGCCGCAGCGACGAGTTCACCAAGAAGAAGCCCGGCGAGCGGAAGGAGATCCTGGGCAAGATCCTGGCGCTCGGGCGCTACGAGCGGCTGGCGACGCAGGCGGGCAAGCGGTGGAGCGCGCTCCGCGAACAGGCCAACAGCCTCGAGGCCGAGACCGAGCGATTGT
Organism: Rubrivirga sp.; assembly: GCF_049648075.1. GTDB lineage: Bacteria > Bacteroidota > Rhodothermia > Rhodothermales > Rubricoccaceae > Rubrivirga. The sequence continues at coordinate 1,734 of NZ_JBARYR010000347.1, forward strand.
CACAGGCGCTCGGCCCGGTCGAGGAGTGGGAAAAGGAGCGGGCTGCCGTGGCGGAGATCGTCGCGACGACCGCCCTCGAGGTCGAGACCGCGACCAAGGACGAGGCCGATGCGGCGCGGACGCTCGCCGACCTCGATGCCGCCAAGCGCGAGGCGGACGATGCCCGCGCGGCGCTCGGGGACCTCGGCAAGCGGATCGAGCGCATCGAGGCCGAGCAGGCTCGGGTAGCGGAGCGGACCAAGAAGGCGGAGACGCTGATCGCGTCGAGCGACCAGATCGAAGCCGATCACACGCGGTACGAGTCGTTGCGAGCCGAGCGGTCCGCCCTCGATGACAAGGCCGCGCTGTTCCGGGGCATCGAGTCGCAGCGGCATCAGGTCTCGCTCGACCTGGAACGAAAAAAGGCCGAGGCCCAGCGCGAGGTCGA
>NZ_JBARYR010000348.1:0-4486 GCF_049648075.1 Rubrivirga sp.
TTGAGGTCGTAGAGGTTAGCGCGAGGGACGCCGGGGCTCCAGACGTAGAACGGGACCGTGTAGTGGAACGGCCGCTCGGTCTGGTGGTGCCGCCCAGACCCGCCGTGGTCGGCCGTGACGATGACGGCCGTGCGGCCGGACAGGCGCGGCGAGCCCTCGACGGCCTCGAGGACGCGCCCGACCAGGCGGTCGGCGTCTTCGACGGCGCGGAGGTAGCGGCTGCCGCGGCGCAGGCTCCAGCGGAACAGGTGCCCGGCCGCGTCCGGGTCGCGCAGGTGGACGAACGTGTAGGCCGCCGGGTCGGTCTGGAGCTGGTCAACGAGCTGGTCGACCAGGTCGTCCGTGTCGGCATCGTAGACGAACGTGTCGATCTTGTCGCGGCCGTCGTCAGCGCCGGTCGTGTCCGGGGCGCCGTGGGCGCCGTCGTAGCTCACGTCGAAGATCGAGAACTTGGACTTGCTGACGAACGCGGAGGTCGAGAGCCCGTGGTCGTGCGCGACGTCGAACACGCTCGGGACGTAGCGGCCGCGGTTGGAGTGGATCGTGACGCCGGGGCGCGGGTCTCGGTTGGTGGTCCACCCGTGGCCGTCGTCACCGAGCACCGGCCTCGAGGTGAGCTGCGCGGCGTGGTTCGGAAGCGTGATCCGGTAGTCGGCGTCCGTCCGCGCGTTGTGCGTCCAGGCGCCCTCGAGCCGCAAGCGCGTGAGGGCCGGCATCGGGAGGCGCTCGACGGCGTCCGGTCGGAGCCCGTCGATGCTGACGTGGATCACGAAGCGGACCGAGTCGCGCTCGCCCAAGCCTCCCGCGCGATGAGCGACGGCCTCCGACTCGTCGGGGAGCTGGACGACGTCCGCAATGGGATTGAACGCCGCGCACCCCACGAGGGCAAGCAGAACGAAGATGAAGAGCGAGCGAGCAAACATGAGACAAACGTGGGCGCCCGCTCGGAACGCAGTCATCCCCTACAGAGTGCCGCGACGGCTGTCACGCGTCGGCAGCGCCGCCCTCGAGGCCGAGGCGCGGAGCGCGTCCTCGAGGGCGGGCGCGATCAGGTCGGCCCAGGCGGCGTAGGCGTCGCCGCTAGGATGCAGGCGGTCGTCGGCGACGAGATCTCCTTGCGTCCTCGAGGTCAGCGTGACGTCGACCCAGGCGACGCCGGCCCCATGAGCGGTCGCGCGTGCGGCCTCGTTGAAGGCGTCGACCTCGAGGGCGATCTGGGCCGGGTCGCGTCCCGCGCCATCGGGCCGAGGCTGGGTAGCGAAGGGCGTGACGCCCCAGTCGGGAAAAGAGACCGCGACGACGCGCGCGGGCTCGCCACCGGCGAACGCGATGGCCTGGTCCAGCAGGTCGGCGTGCTCGCGGCGGTAGACCTCGAGGTCGCCCCCGCGGTATTGGTTGTTGACGCCGATCAGGAGTGTGACCGCGTCGTACGGCGGGTCGAGGTCGGCAGCCTCGATGCCGGCGGCGAGCTCGTCGGTCGTCCAGCCAGTAGCGGCCACGATCTCGGGCTCTGCGACCTCGAGGCCGCGCTCTCGAAGGGTCGCGGCGACACGGGTCGGCCACCGCTCGTCCGACGCGACGCCCTCGCCGACGGTGTACGAGTCGCCCAGGGCTAGAACGCGGAGCGGCCTGGCTGCGCCGACCTCGCAGGTCGAGGTCGCGTCTCTCGAAGGCGTGCCAGTGGGCTCGGTCATACGGCCGGCGGCGAGGGCGTCACGCGATCGCGTCCAGGATCGCAGCGGCGACGTCGGCCTTCGAGGACGTGGGGATCTCGACGCGCTGGCCGTCGGCCCCCAACAGCGTCACGCGGTTCGTGGCGGACCCCATGCCGGCGCCCGCCTCGCCCTGGACGTTGAGCGCGATCCAGTCGAGGTTCTTGCGCTCCAGCTTGGCCCGAGCGTGGGCCTCGCCATCGTGCGTCTCCAAAGCGAACCCGACGAGTGTCTGCCCGTCGCGCCGCCGTTCGCCGAGCGCGGCCAGCACGTCGGGCGTGCGCTGCAGGTGGAGCGTCAGGTCGTCGTCCCCTTTCTTAAGCTTCCGGTCCGAGGTCTCAGCGGGCGCATAGTCGCTCACGGCGGCCGCAGCGATCACGACGTCCGGGTCGACCTCGAGGGCGGCGTGCATCAGGTCGTCCGCCGTCACGATGTCGACGCGGTCGACGCCGGGCGGCGTCTCGAGAGCGACGGGGCCTGCGAGCAGCGTCACGCGTGCGCCTCGTGCCGCCGCTTGGGCTGCTATGGCGAAGCCCATCTGACCCGTCGAGCCGTTGGACAGGAACCGGACCGGATCCATGGCCTCGCGCGTCGGGCCAGCCGTCACCAAGACGTGCCGGCCTGCCATCGAAGGTCCGCCCTCGAGGTCGGCATCCATCTTCGAGGACGCCATCCACTCGTCGATGAGACGGACCAGATCCTCCGGCTCTGGCAGACGCCCGTCGCCGACTAGGCCCGAGGCCAACTCTCCATGCGCGGGCGATACGACCTCGACGCCGTCGCCCTCGAGGACGGACACGTTGCGGCGCGTGGCCGGGTGCGCCCACATGTCGTGGTCCATGGCCGGGGCCACCATGACCGGGCACCGCGCCGAAAGCACGATCGCGGCCAGCATGGAATCGCAGAAGCCGCCCGCCAGGCTCGCCATCGTCTGGGCGGTCGCGGGCGCGATCACGATGGCGTCGGCCCACAGGCCGAGCTCGACGTGCTTGGTCCAGGCGTCCTGCGCCTGACCCGCCTCGGGAAACAGCTCCGACAGGACGGGCTTGCCGGCCAGCGTCGCGATCGTGAGCGGCGGGATGAACCGCCCAGCCGACGTCGTCATGACGGGCTGCACGTCGGCGCCGGCCTTGAGGAGTCGCCGCGTGAGATCGGCGGCTTTGTAGGCCGCGATGCTCCCCGTGATGCCGAGGACGATGCGTTTGCCGTCGAGCGCCACCCGCGGTGCCGGTCTAGAGCTCCTCGCTCTCGGCTGCCGTCGGGTTGCGGTAGTAGAGCTCGCCCTCCTGGAGCTCGTCGATGGCCGCGCGCGTGGGCTTGGGCTGCCGCTCGTACTCGAGCGAGATCCGGAGCTGGTCCTCGTTGGAGCGGAGCTCCTCGGCGGGGTCGAGCGACAGGTCCTCGAAGTAGCTCAGGCGCTGGTCGAGCTCGGCCTTGGTCTTGGACGAGAGCTGGCGCGCCCGCTTCGAGATCAGAGCGACCGTCTCGTAGAGGTTGCCGGTCTCGTCGGCGAGCTTTTTCGTGTCGAGAGTCTGGAGCGCCATATCTGGGGATCGGTCGGACAGAAGAGGGATAGACTACGCGTGGGGACGGGCCACAGCCGGGAAGAATCGGGGAACGAGTGCGAGCCGGGGCTCACTCGCCCTCGAGGACATGTCCGACGATTTACACCCCGCGCGACTCCAAGAACGTCTGGACGACCTCGATGGTCTCCGCGACCGCGGCCTCGAGGTCGTCGTTGACGACGGTGACGTCGAACTCGGGCGCCGCTGCGATCTCCATCGCGGCCCGGTCGAGCCGCATCGCGATCTGCTTGGCGTTCTCCGTCCCGCGACTGCGCAGCCGATCGGACAGCACGCCGATGTTTGGAGGGGCGACGAACAGCGTCAGCACGTCGTCGCCGTAGATCCGCTTGACGTTGATCGCACCCTTGACGTCGATGTCGAGGACGACGGCCCGGACGTCGCCGCGCAAGGCGAGGGCCTCGAGTTCGGGGCGGAGCGTGCCGTAGAAACGGCCCGGATAGACCTCCTCGTGCTCGAGAAAGTCGCCGGCCTCGATGCGCTCGACGAACGTGTCGGCATCGAGGAAGTGGTAGTGGACGTCGTCGACCTCGCCCGTGCGCGGTGCTCGCGTCGTCGCGCTGACTGAGAAGGTGAGCCCCGGTACCTCGTCCATCAGGCGCCGGGCGATGGTCGTTTTGCCGGCCCCGCTGGGCGCTGTGAGCACGAGGAGCGTCATGGGAGGTGTTGGGGGTTAGGGATTGGGGGCTGGGGAAACGCGGAACGAGCGGGAGTAACCCCAACCCCTAACCCCCAGTCCCCAACACCTAGACAACGTTCTGCACCTGTTCGCGGATCTTCTCGACCTCCTCCTTCATCGAGACCGCGAGACGCGTCAAGGCCGCGTCGTTGGCCTTGGACCCGACCGTGTTGACCTCGCGGCCGATCTCCTGGACCAGGAAGTTGAGCCGCCGCCCGACCGGCTCGTCGGCCTCGAGGGCGGCGCGGAACTGGCCCAGGTGCGACCGCAAGCGGACGGTCTCCTCGGTGACGTCGAGCTTGTCGGCCAGCATGACGGCCTCGGCCTCGAGGCGCCCGGCCTCGAGCGAGCCCTCGAGGTCGGAGAGCCGGTCGAGAAGCCGTTGCCGGGCCTCGACGAGCCGGTTCGGTGCGCGTTCGTCGACCGACGCGGTGAGGGCCTCAAGGGCGCCGACGCGGGCCTCGAGGTCGGCGGCGAGGGTGGCGCCCTCGGCGCGGCGCATGGCCTCGAGC
>NZ_JBARYR010000349.1:0-4893 GCF_049648075.1 Rubrivirga sp.
GCTCGGTAGAGCGCGTCGACGTCGACGGCGTTTGCCGCGGCCTCGAGGTCGATCCCGGACGCGGCTTGGACGCGGGGCGTGATCGAGCCGTGGGCCGGGTCCGTGAGCGCGACCCAGGCGGCGTCGGCGAGGCCGGCCTCGACGGGACCTTGGGCGACCGCAGACGCCAAGGCCTCCCGGTCGAGGACGCGGCCCGACAGGTCGGACAGGGAGCGGAGCGCGCGGCGCTCGCCCGTTCGTTGGTCTTGGAGGTCGGCGGAGGGGAGCCCGAACAGCAGGACCAAGCCGGCCGTGAACGTGTACAGCGCGCCGAACGACAGCGCCATGATGACGAGCGTCGCGAGTGGACGGCTCATTGAGGTCGCGTAGGGGACGGCCTCGACGGCGCCGGTCCCGTTCCCGACGGGGATCATCGCGGACCCCATCGTCTGGACGGCGAGGAGCGTGACGAGCGTCGCGGCCAGCACCAGCGCGAGCGCCGCTGCGATCAGGCGCAGCCCCGACGTGAGCTCCTCGACCCACCCTTGCCGCAGCGCCAGGCTAGATCCGAGCAGGAGCGACGCCGCGATCGGGATCGTGACCCACACCGGCATCGGCTCTGTCAGGGGCCGCCCGACGACCATCAGTGCGGCGACGACGAGCAATCCGAGCAGGACCACCCACGTCCTCGAGGTCGCCTGCCGGCGCCGGTGGAGCACGAGCGGACGGAGCGACGTGAGCACGATGATGCTCAGCCCGAGCTCCGCGAGCCCGATGCCGGCGCCCCACAGTCCCGTCTCGGTGTCCGCCGGAAGCGCCGTCTTGGGGTCGATGGTGCCGTCGTGTGTGACGGCGACGGCGATCGTAAACCCCAGGACAGCCAACGAGACGGCGAGCGGGACGGCCAGCGTCTGGAGCGGTCCGGCCGTCCGGGGCCGCGCGACGGCGGCGTAGAGGAGCCCCGTGCCCACGATCGCGATCACGTCGAGGGCGACGGCCGCACCGTCCGAGAGACCGGTCCCGACCGCGTTGACGCGCACCGCGGCCACGACGACGGCTAGGGACACCGCCACGACGCCGAGCGCCACCCGCTTGAGGGGCGTCGCAGTAGAGGCGCGAAGGGCGCGGCGGAGTGTGATCGACGGAGTCGGCAGGGCGTCGAGGGCGGGAGCGCTGTGTTCGGCCGACGTCCGGCAGAGTTGCGAATATATCCGGGTGCGGCGCGAGATTGGCAACCATCCAAGCCGATCCCCGTAGCGCGTTCATCCACGCCCGAACGTCTGTGCGCACCGCCCTCTCTCGAATCCTGCTCGTCGGCTTCCTCGTCTTGGCCATCGTCGCCGTGATCGTGGGGACGTCCGGCAACGGCGGGGGGGACGTGTCGTTCGACGCCCTCGATGCCGACCATTTGGCGCACCGCCCGTTCGTCCTCGAGGGGACCGGACGGTTCGCGATCGATGCCGTGGGCTCGTTCGAGGAGGTCGGCACGCCGGCGTCCGACACCACGCTGGCGGCGTACGGCTGGATCGTGAGGCGTGAGGACGGCGCCGTCGTCTGGACGATGGACGCGGAGCGCCCCGAGCGCGGAACGTTGGCGACGGTCCGCGACACGGTCGTCCTCGAGGCCGGGACGTACGACCTCTACTTCACCAGCTACGGCGACCCCTTGGTCCGAGACCCCGGCCCACGGAACGGGTCGCTCGGAGAACGCATCCGAGCGACGCTGAGCCGCGGCGGCCGCTCCTGGGTCGGAGACGCCGGCCGGTGGCGCATGAACATGCACGGGCTCAACGAGGCGGCTCGAAACGTCCGTACGTCCGGGATCGACCGAGATCCGGCTCTCGCGAGCATCATCCCGTCCCCGACGTTCGTGTGGCAGGGCCGCGGCGTCGAGGACCGCCAAGACCGTGTCTCGGTGCTCCACGTCGTAGAGCCTGCTACGGTTCGGATTCGAACCGTCACAGAGATCACGGACGGCGTCGTGGCGGACCGCGCGAGCATCGTCCGCTTGGGCTCCCAGGAGGTCGTGTGGGAGGCGTCGGGCGAGGGGGCCTGGGCCGGCGGGTCGCTCAAGAACAGGATCCTCGACGACACCCTCTCGCTCGAGCCCGGGCTCTACCGGGTCTCCTTCGAGGCCGATCGGTCGCACGCCTACGACGACTGGACCGCGAACCCGCCCTGGGTGCCCTCGTCGTGGGGGATCCGGGTGGAGCGGGCCTCGCCCGAGGAGGCCGTCGCCGTCCTCGATCCGTCCGCCCTCGACCTGCCCCAACTCGTGTCCTTCGAGTGCGTCGGGCCGGACGAGGAGCGACGTGCCGAGTTCGTGGTGCCCTCGGCGACGGATTTACTGGTCGTCGCCGTGGGCGAGTTGGCGTACGGCTCCGAGTACGACTACGCCATGCTCGAGCGCCGCGACGAGGACGGGGACTGGGACGACGTGTGGGAGATGAGCGACATGGGTGCCGTACCAGCCGGCGGCGCCAGCAAGAACCGGCGCGTCACCGTCCCGCTGTCGCTGGAGCCCGGCGACTACCGGCTGACCTACGAGACCGACGGCTCGCACGATTGCGTCAGCGGGTACAACGAGGGCGGAGGGCCGACAGAGCCGCTGTGGGGTGCCATCCTCTTCGTCCTCGACGAGAGCCTGGACGTCGCGTCGTTCGACGTGCGCGTCATCGAGCCAGAGCCAGAGCCCGATCTCGACCTCGAGGACGATGTCGTCGGGATCGATCTGATGGACGCCGAGCGGTTGCTCGCCCGGATCGACTCCGTGGGCGACGACGAAGACCGCCGCGTCCGGTTCGTGCTCGACCGACCGCAACGGGTCGAGATTCGTGCCGCCGGCGAGCTGTCCGAGTCGAGCCAATACGACTGGGCCGCGATCTACCGCGAGGGCGGAGAGTTGGTCTGGGAGATGACGAGCGACAACACGTCGCCGGGCGAGAGCTCGAGCAGCTACCACCGCGTGTACCGAGGCGGGATCGTCCTCGAGGCCGGGACCTACACGGTCCGCTACCGGACGGACGGGAGCCGCTCGTTCGGCGACTTCGGCGAGAGCAGCCGGCGACTGTGGGGCGTCCACGTCTACGGACCCCCAAACGTGCCAGCAATGCCCCCCGTCGAGGACGCCGCGCCTCCACCTCCACCGGCGCCGCCGGGACCGGTCCCGACGAACTCGATCTAGCCGGCACGGGACCGTCGCGGCAGCGTAGGCACGTCATGCCCGACACCCTACGCCTGTCCCTCGACGTCACCGGTGACGCGCGAGACGTGGTCCTCTCCGACCTCTCCGACCTCGGCTTCGACGCCTTTCAGGAGACCGACGCCGGCCTCGACGCCTTCGTGTCCGCACTGGCGTGGCCCGCCCTCGAGGAGTCCGTCTCTCTGTTGCTCGCGAGCCACGACCTCGAGGCCGAGACGGAAACGATCCCCGACCGTGACTGGAACGCGGAGTGGGAAGCGGCGCTTCAGCCCATCGAGGCTGGTCCGTTCGTGGTCGCGCCGTCGTGGACCGACATCCCCGACGCGCTCGCAGACCGTGAGATCCTGCGGATCGACCCGAAGATGGCGTTTGGGACGGGATACCACGAGACGACCCGGATCGTGCTGGGCCTGCTCGCCAAGGCCCGTCCTCGAGGCCGCGTCCTCGACGTGGGGACCGGAACTGGCGTGTTGGCCTTGGCCGCGCTGAAGCTCGGTGCCGATGCGGCCATCGGGGTCGACATCGACGAGTGGAGCGTGGCGAACGGGCAAGAGAACGCGGCGCTCAACGGGCTCGGCGACCGGCTCGAGGTGCGCCGCGGCTCCCTCGAGGTCGTCCCCGAGCGGGACTTCGACGTCGTCGTCGCCAACATCATCCGGTCGATTCTGGAGCCGCTGATTCCCGGGCTCGTCGAGCGCGCAGCGCAGAGCGCATCGGTCGTGCTGTCAGGCCTGCTCGGAACGGAGCGGGGCCACATGGTCGGCGTCCTCGAGGAGCATGGGTTCGGCCTCGAGGCCGAGGCGAGCGAGAACGAGTGGTGGGGCGGGGTGTTCAGAGGGATTAGGGATTAGGGCGTGCGTCCTCGAGGACGCGGAACAGTTCCAGCCGCCCTCGAGGCTGAAGAGCGATGCTGGACCACGACGGGTCGGCACGGTCCGACCTCGAGGACGGTGCGCCGCGGACCGATTTCCCGAGTCAGATTCTCGTCCTCGACGTTGGCTTGCACGCATCTTCCCCAACCCCACAACCCCACAACCCATGCGAGTCTGCGCCATCGACGTCGGTACCAACACCGTGATGAGCGTCGTCGCCGACGTGGGCGATGGCGTCCTCGAGGTCGTGGCCGACGAGGAGCGGTTCGCGCGGCTCGGCCAGGGCGTCGATGCAAACCGGCGGCTAGCGGATGAGGCGATGGACCGCGTCGTAGACCGTCTGGCTGGCGCGCTCGCGACGGCCGAGCGGCTGAACGCGGACCGCGTCGTGATCGGGGCGACGAGCGCGAGCCGCGACGCGTCCAACGTCGGCGTGCTCCAGGACCGCGTCCGCCACGAGCTCGGCCTCGACTACCGCGTGATCTCGGGGGAGGAGGAGGCCGCGGCGTCGTTCGCCGGAGCGCTCGCCCTTTTACCCGCCCTCGAGGCCGCGCTCGTCCTCGACATCGGCGGCGGGTCGACCGAGGTCGCCCGAGGGACACGCATCGAGGGCGTGACCGCGAGGCAGAGCGTCGACATCGGCAGCGTGCGCCTGACCGAGCGCCACTTCTCGACGCGTCCGCCCGACCTCGATGCGACCCGCTCCGCCCTCGAGGACGCCCGGCGGATCTATCGCACCGTCACGGTCGAGCGGGGCGACGACCCGTTGGTCGCGACTGGCAGCGTCGGCGTGCTGAGGGCCAAGCTCTCCGGCCTCGAGGGCGGGCCGGTCCCGAGACC
>NZ_JBARYR010000350.1:0-2049 GCF_049648075.1 Rubrivirga sp.
GGACGGGCACGCCGCGCCGAAGCAGGCCCCCGCGGGCCGACTCGCACACGGCGAACGTGACGCGGTCGTCGCGCATCACCGCGCGCGCGCCCAGCGGCCCCGAGAAGTCGCCGCGCTCGACGACCTCGCCGTCTACCGTCACGGCGTCGGTTGTCGAGGCGCCAACCGTGTGGCCCGCCGCCTGCCCGATTCCCGCTAGCATCCGCACGGTCGTCGACTTCCCATTCGTGCCGGTAATGAGAGCGGTCGGGATCGCGCGGACCGCGTCCCAGTCGAGGTCGGAGGGATCGGGCAGCGCGTCGGGCGCGAAGGTCTGGCCGCCAGCGCCGAGCCCAACCGTGATCGCGTCATCGTCCCACACCAGCGGAACGCCGCGGGTCTCGGCGGCCTCGATGAGCGCTTTTAGCGGCGGATCCGCCTCGTCCTCCGCTTCCCGCTTCAGCCGTTCGATCTCGACCTCGAGGTCGACGCTCCCGCCCTCGAGGTCGGCGCGTGCCGCTCGGACGGCGGCTTCGTTGACCTCGGTCGCGGTGTAGAGCAGGTCGACCGGCGACTCGAGGGCGAACGACAGGCCTCGAGGAAACGGCTTCGCGACGAGCGTGGCATCGGCCCAGCCGAGCGCGTCGCACAGGGCGCGGGCGTGCTGTGTCCACGCTTGGGCGGCGGCGTCGCGCTGGTTCTCGGGGACCGCGACCTCGAGGGCGGCGCCGGGGCCGTCCAGCAAGTAGCCGGCACCCGTCTGCCGGCGGCTGTCGATGGGATCGGAAAGGGGCATAGGGCGAGTGGGAAGCGGGAAGGGGCGCGGGGCGAGACCTCTTGCCCCGTCCCGCTCGCCCCTTGCCCCGTGATCAGTCCGCTTCCTCGTCGGTCACCAGCCGGACGCCGCGCCGGTCGCGGACGACGCGCTGGCCCTCCCGAAGCTGGAACGTCTCGCCCTCCGGCCCGAAGTCGACGGCCGTCGTGACCGGCTCGATGTCGTCGGAGTCATCCGAATCGGAGTCGTTGGCTGCGCCATCTTCGCGGCTCTCGAGGTCGACGCTGGGAGCTGTCTTCGAAGGCGAGACCGCGCCGTCGCCGCCTGTATGCCCGAACCCGACGATCTGCTCCCAGCACCGCTCGATCTTGTCCCCGAACACGACGACCAGGTCGCCACGGTCCGCGAGCCCCAGCGTGTGCCCGACGGCCTCCGCCTCGTCCGGGACGACCTCGATGGCGTCCTCGGACACGCCGGCCTCCATCAGGGCTGCGCGCAACATGGTCGGGATCTCGTTCTCGTCGCGTCCTCGAAGTCGGTCGTCGCGCTTGCAGACAAAGTGATCAAAGTGGCCGGCTGCGGCCCGGGCCATCGCGACAACGTCTTCGTCCCGTCGGTCGCCGGGTGCGGCCAGGGCCACGATTCGGCGGCCCTGCACGTCCATCCGGTCCACCAAACCCGACATCGCCTCGATGGCTGCCGGGTTGTGCGCATAGTCGAGGATGACGCGGAAGGGATGGCCGTCGAACACGTTGAGGCGGCCGGGAGCCTCGTAGAAGCTTGTCGTGAAGGTCTGGAGCCCGTGGCGGATCTGCTGAAGCGACAGTTCTCGCTCGCCGTCGCGCATTGGGCCTTCGCCCAGGGCGTAGCAGACGGCCGCCGCGAACATGGCGTTCTGGACGTTGTGCCGCGCCTTGCCGTCGATGGTCGCCGGAATCACGTGCGTCCACAAGAGGGGCAGGTGTCGCCCTCCGTCGTGGATCGTAATCATTTCGCCCGCCACGCCTCGCTCCAAGACGACGGCGCGGCCGCCCTCGCGGACGTGGGCCTGCACGAGTGCGTGCTCTTGGTCCATCGTCACGTAGCAGAGGTGCCGCGCGTCGGTGTGCTCGGCCATCGCCAGCACGCGCGCGTCGTCGGCGTTCAAGACGGCCGTGTCTTCCGCGACCTCGATGGGGATCCGCTTGATCTCGGCGAGCTGATCCAGCGTGTCGATGCCGCCCATCCCCAGGTGGTCCGAAGACACGTTGAGACACGCCGCCACGTCGCACCGGCGCACGCCGAGCCCCGCGCGC
>NZ_JBARYR010000351.1:0-4838 GCF_049648075.1 Rubrivirga sp.
AGCGGGAGGTCCGCGACGGCGTCGAAGGCGTCGCGGACGCGGAGCCAGCGTTCGGGCGTGGGGTCAGCCATCCGGGGAGGGAGAGTCCCCCTCCTCCGCGACTTCCAGGCTCGGGGGATCACCCATCTCGCCCTCGAGGCTGCCCAGGTGGACCTCGAGCCAGGCCCGCGCCCGCCGCCAGTCGCGCTTTACCGTCGCCGACCCGATGCCGACGGCTTCCGCGGTCTCTTCGACCGAGAGGCCTCCGAAGAACCGGCACTCCACGACCTGCGCCGCCCGCTCGTCGAACGAGGCCAGCCTCTCGAGGGCGTCGTGCACGTCGAGGACGCGCGCGGCCTGACCGTCGAGGTCGATGCCGCCAACGCGTTCGTCGTCGAGGGTGACGGGGCGGCCCCGCTTCTGCGCCGAGCGCCGGCGCGCGTGGTCCACCAGCACGTTGCGCATCGCCCTCGAGGCCGCCGCGAACACGTAGCTCCGGTTCGGGACCAAGTCGCTGCCGACGAGCCGCATGTACGCCTCGTGCACCAGGGCTGTGGTCGCGAGTGTGGCCGGCGCGCCTCGTTTCCGGCGCTGCGCGCGGGCGACGGACCGGAGCTCCTCGTAGACGAGAGGCAAGAGCCGGTCGACCAAGTCGGGGACGGTGCCGTCCTCCGCCTGGCGCAGCAGCTGCGTCACCGCGCCGGCACGAACGATGGTCTGGGGGTCGGAGCTCACGAGGAGAGGGCGAACGACCTCAAACATAAGCTGCATGGGGCTTACGCGTCCTCGAGGACGGGTCGGTAGAGGATCGTCCTCGCAGCCACATCGATTCCGACCTCGAGGACGTCGCTCCCGCTAGCGCTGGAGCCGTCCCAGGTGACCCTTAACGTGCTCGACGAACGGGTGGTCGGGTCCGAACGCCGCGACCCCGATCTCCTCCGCTTGGCGGAGGTCCGCGAGCGCGAGCGGGATGTCGCCTCTCGTCTCATGGATGCCCGCCCTCGAGTTGAGCACGAACGCGACGTAGGGGTGGTCTGGCCCGCGTGTGTCTCGGTGCAGTTCGAGGGCTTCGTCGAGCAACGTCTCGGCCTCGTCGGTCCGCTCGAGCTCGAGCAGGATCAGGCCCAAGTTGCCGAGATTCGTCGCCAGGTCCGTCTTGGCTTCATCGCCCTCGAGGGCGCGGCGTCCCCCGATGACCTGAGTCAGCAGTTGTGCTGCTTCCTCGGGCCGGTCCGTGTCCGAGTAGGAGAGCGCGAGGGTGTTTAGGATGGCGAGCCGCTCCTCGCCGTCCGTTGCGTGGAGCGAGTCGAGGGCGAGGGCCTGGAGAGCGAGCGCTTCGGTCGCACCGTAGTCCTCGGTCCGGTAGCGCAAGTTGGCGAGTTGGAGCAGGGCGTCCCGCTGGCCGAGCGGATCGTCACCGACGGTTTGGTAGAGCTCGACGGCGTCTTCGAGGAGCGGCCCGGCCGTCTCGTAGTCGCCCAGCGTTCGGTAGGCGCGGCCCATGGTCGCGAGCATCGAGGCCAGGATGCCGGGTTCGCCCTCGAGGTCGTCGCGGGCCTGGGCGGCCCCGGCGTCCAATAGCTGGCGGGCGGTCCGCTCGCCCGGGTCGGCGCCGGTCGGGTCCGAGCTGGCGAACAGGGACTCGAGGAACTCGGCGGTTCGCTCGGCCTGGAGCGCCTCGCGCTGGGCGTCTTGCGCCGCTTGCTCTGCTCGGTCGCGCTCGGCCGCGAGACGCACCGTGTAAAACACCGTGCCAGCCACCAGCATCAAAACCGCGAGCGCCGACGCTGCGACACTGACCCGATGGCGCCCGACGAACCGCTGCGCCCGGTAGGACACCGACGGCGCCCGCGCCCGCACCGGCAAGCCATCGAGGTAGCGGCGGAGGTCGTCCGCCAAGTCGTCGGCGGAGATGTAGCGGCGGGCCGGGTCCTTGTCCAGCGCCTTCATCACGACCGTGTCCAGGTCACCTCGCAACACGCGCTGGACGGCGGGCGCTACGGAGGACGGCCGAGCGGGTCTCGTGTCCACCACGGCCTCGACGATCCGGGTCAGCGTTGGCCTCTCGATCTCGTACGGTCGTTGTCCCGCGAGCAGCTCGTAGAGCAGCACACCGAGGGCGTACACGTCGGTCGCCGTCGTGACCGGCTCGCCGGTGACCTGCTCCGGCGCGGCGTACTCGGGCGTCAAGTGCGGCATGGCCGTCATCGTGGTCGCCGTGTCGCCCTCGACGTCGAGCATCTTGGCGACGCCGAAGTCGAGCAGGACCGGCCTCCGCCCGCCGCGCTCGCGCTCGGTCACGAACACGTTGCCCGGCTTGAGGTCGCGGTGGACGACCAGGTGCCGGTGCGCGTACCCGACGGCCTCGCAAACCTGGACGAACAGCCGGACGCGGTCCTCGACCTCGAGGCCGTGCGCGTCGGCGTAGACCGTGATCGGCTCGCCCTCGACGTACTCCATCACCAAGAACGGCACGTCGTCGCGGACGCCGCCGTCGATGAGCCGGGCGATGCCGGGGTGCTCGAGGCCGGCCAGGATCTGGCGCTCGCGCTCGAACTGCCGGACGCCCTCGGCCCCGAAGATGGACAGCCGCTTGAGCGCCGCCGTCTGATCGTAGGTGCCGTCCGAGCGCTCCACCAGGTACACGGCGCCCATCCCCCCGCGCCCGACCTCACGCTGGACGCGCCACCGCCCGAACTCTTCGCCCGCCGCCGACGGCTCGTCCTCGACCAACTCGGCCGGGACGCTCTCGTCGAGGACGGACGCCGCGTCGTCGGCGGCGAGCATGGCCTCGACCTCGAGGCGAAGGTCCGTGTCGAGCGTGCCGTCGGGCCGGACGCACGCGGCCTCGAGGGCAGACGGGCGGTCCCCTATCGGGAGGTCCGCGACGGCGTCGAACGTGTCGCGGACGAGGCTCCAGCGCTCCGGCGTGGGGTCGATGGTCATGGCGAGGGGGCGTGTCCGTCCCTACGGACAAGCGGCGCCGAGCGGATCACCGAGTCTACGCCCTCGAGGTCGACGTCCATGTAAACCAAGACCCTACCGTCCTCGAGGGCGCCACTCCGAACGCATCGAGGCCGACCCACGGAGCGGACCGGCCTCGATAGACGGGTTCGGCCTCGACGCCGAGAGCGGGCGGGCTACTTGCCCGAGAACAGCATCTCGCGGTAGGTCGGGAGCGGCCACAGGTCGGCCGAGATCTCCTTTTCGAGCGCGTCGCACGCCGCGCGGACCTTGTTCATGGCTGGGATGACCTTGTCGTTCATCGCTCGGGCCTCGTCCTTGGCCTTGTGAGCCGATGCGCGAGCCTTGCCAAGTGCCGTGAGCGCCTTGCCGAGTGCGTTCACCTGGTCGGCGACGGTCTTCGCCATCGCCTTGGTGCCCGACACGTCGAGGCCCAAGTCCTCGACGGCTTCGGCGGCCTCGCCCAACTCCGCCAACGTGCGAATCGCAGCTGGGAGCACCAGCGTCTTCGCCATCGACTCCGTGGTCGCGGCCTCGACGTTGATGGTCAGCGCGTACTGCTCGGCCAAAATGTCTTTGCGGCTCTCGAGCTCGGGCTCGGTCAACACGTCGTAGCTCGAGAAGACCTCGACGTTCTTGGCGTCCGTCAAGGTCGCGAGCGCGTCCGGCGTCGTCTTGAGGTTGAGCAGGCCCCGGTCCTCGACGGCCTCGCGGTGCCACTCGTCCGAGTACCCGTCGCCGTTGAACACGACGTGGGTGTGGGTGCGGATCGAGTCGGCGATGACGTCCTTGACGGCGGCCCGAAGCGCCTTCTTCGACGGCCGCTTGCCCGCCTTCTCCTCGACCTTGGTCGTCAGGTCCTCGATGGCCTGGGCGGCGATCGTGTTCAAGACGGTGAGCGGGAAGCTGATGCTCTGGCTCGAGCCGACGGCCCGGAACTCGAACTTGTTGCCGGTGAAGGCGAATGGGCTGGTCCGGTTGCGGTCGCCCGCGTGGCGCGGCAGCTTGGGCAGGACCGGGGAGCCGAGACCCAAGAACCCGCTCGACGTGCTCGAGGTCGCTTCGCCGGACGCCGTGATCTGCTCGAAGACGTCCGAGAGCTGGTCGCCCAGGAAGATCGAGATGATGGCCGGCGGCGCCTCGTTGGCACCGAGCCGGTGGTCGTTGGCGGCCGTCGCGATGGACGCCCGCAGCAGGTCCTGGTGCTTCTCGACGGCCTGGACGACGGCCGTGCAGAAGAACAGGAAAAGGAGGTTCTTGTGCGGCGTGTCGCCGGGCTCGAGCAGGTTGATGCCCGTGTCGGTCGACATCGACCAGTTAACGTGCTTGCCCGATCCGTTGACGCCGGCGAACGGCTTCTCATGCAGCAGGCAGGCGAACCCATGATCCTTCGCGATCCGCTGCAGCGTCATCATGACCAGCTGCTGATGGTCGGCGGCGACGTTGGCGTCCTCGAAAATGGGCGCGATCTCGTACTGGCCTGGCGCCACCTCGTTGTGCCGCGTCGCGACGGGCACGCCCAGCTTGTAGAGCTCGGTCTCGAGCGCGTTCAGGAACGCCAAGACGCGCTGCGGGATGGTCCCGAAGTAGTGGTCGTCGAACTCCTGTCCTCGAGGCGGTGCGGCGCCCACGAGTGTCCGCCCGGCGACGATCAGGTCGGGCCGGTCCTCGACGAAGACCTCGTCGACCAGGAAGAACTCCTGCTCCGAGCCGCACGTCGCGTAGACGCGTCCGACGTCCTCGCCCAAGACCTCGAGGGCACGAGTGGCCGTCCGGTTGAGCGCCTCCATCGAGCGGAGAAGCGGGATCTTGTGGTCGAGGGCCTCGCCGGTCCACGACGCAAAGGCCGTCGGGATGCACAGCGTGGCGACGTCGTTGTGCTCGACGATGAACGC
>NZ_JBARYR010000352.1:0-1630 GCF_049648075.1 Rubrivirga sp.
CCCGCTACGCGCGGACGATTTGTTCTATGGGTCTTTTATGAGCAATTGTTCAATCAAGACTCTGAGAAAATTAAATCCTCGCACGCCGGAGGTGACGCGGCGAACTGCCGTCACAGGACCGTTGTTCATGCTTGCAGGGGCGATGCTTATGCGTCCGGTAGGTGCGGGAGCCTCTGACCGCAAAGCAGATGCGTTACCGGAAACTCTGCTGTCACCAATCGCGTTGTGTCGTGTGATCCGCGAACGTGGCGGACTGCTTGCTCGCTACGGAGATGACAGTCTAGTGTGTGCGCCACGCCGACTCGTACCAATCAGTCTGGAAGTGGGGTATAATGGAGTGAGCTATCTCGTGGCCGAACAAATGGGCGGCTGTTCACGCTCACAAGTCTTTGGAATGGCTAAAACCTTCCGATTGAAGCGCTTTCAATCTCTGGCGCAGCTTTCCGGCACCTTTGCTTTGCAGGGTGTTGGACCGGATGTACCGCGAAGCTATATCAAAACCATCGTCTGCTCTCGCACACGCTAACTTTCGCTCATTGCAGAAGTGAGGCGAGGTTCTCCTCGCCTCAAACAAGGAGCGTCAGACGTCGCCTCTGCCTGTCTTGGCTTGGAGCTCGTCGATGCGCACACTGGCTTCGGCTTTGGTAAGGCTCGCGTCGAAGTCCACGCCCGCTTCCTCAGATAGCGTCATGAGGTAGGATTTCTGCGCGCCTGTCATCTCCTCGTCGCCTGTGACCCAATTGTCGGGATCCTTCTGCGCATTGCCGCCGATGTCGGACTTGTCGATGTGGGTGTCAGTCATGGGGGATCTCCGTGTTCTGTGTATGTTCTTAACACGGGCAAGCGATGATCGTTGCACGATAGTGCGTGGATGACATGCGTGATGCCGTCTACGAGACACTGAGACCGCCAACAGCGTCGGTTCGTCTGCCAAAGATCGCACGACCGAAAATCCAGACAACAAAAAACCCCGCCGGACGTGCACGAGGCACGGACCGACGGGGTCGCTGTTCGAAATCGTTATGGAGGCTGTAAAGTCTTGTAATCTGACACCGCACCCCCGTGAAAACCGGGCAGCGACTTACTCTCCCACGCCTTAAGACGTAGTACCATCAGCGCGAAGGGGCTTAACGACCGAGTTCGGAATGGGATCGGGTGGGGACCCCTTGCTATAACCACCCGGTTATCGCGAAGGTGCGGTGTGTAAAGAAGATATCGTTCTAGCACGTTTGTCCACGCTTCCCGGATGAGGGGAAGTGGACAGCCTGTCACGCTGGCTGTGCTGGCCAACGCGCATGGGCGCCTGATCGAAGAATCAAGCCAATCGAGTTATTAGTACTGGTAAGCTTCACATGTCACCATGCTTCCACACCCAGCCTATCAACGTGGTGGTCTTCCACGACTCTCAAGGGAGCTCTCGTATTGAGGTAGGTTTCCCGCTTAGATGCTTTCAGCGGTTATCCTTTCCATTCATAGCTACGCTGCAATGCCACTGGCGTGACAACAGCTCCACCAGAGGAATGTCCACCCCGGTCCTCTCGTACTAAGGGCAGATCCTCTCAAAACTCCTACTCCCACGGCAGATAGGGACCGAACTGTCTCACGACGTTCTAAACCCAGCTCACGTACC
>NZ_JBARYR010000353.1:0-12296 GCF_049648075.1 Rubrivirga sp.
CCGTCGAGGCGGCGCTCGTCGTCCTCGAGGACGATGCCCACTTCAACGCCGGACGCGGCGGCGTCTTCGCGGCCGACGGCACGGTCCGCCACGACGCCTCGGTGATGGACGGCGCGACGGGCGAAGCCGGCGCCTCGACCGGGACAATGCACGTCCGCCACCCGATCCGGCTGGCCCGGGCGGTCATGGAGGCCACGCCGCACGTCCTGCTCTCGGGCGACGGCGCCGAAGAGCTCGCGCTCCAGCAGAGCATCGCGATGGTCCCCAACTCCTACTTCCACAGCGACCGCCGCTTCCAGTCGCTCCTGCGCGTCCAGGAGCGGGAGCGCTCGACGTCGGGATCGCTCGGGCCCGAGCCGTGGCAGATGACCGGCACCGTCGGCGCCGTCGCGCTCTCGGCCCAAGGACACATCGCGGCCGGCACCTCGACCGGCGGCATGACCAACAAGCGCTGGGGCCGGATCGGCGACGCTCCCATCATCGGTGCTGGCACCTTCGCGGACCGGGCCATGGGCGTCTCGGCGACCGGGCACGGCGAGTACTTCATCCGGCTCGGCATCGCCCGCGACATCGCCGCCCGGATGGCCTACCTCGGCGAGTCCGTGGACGCCGCCGCGTCCCACGTCATCGGCACGACGCTCGGCGACGCCGGCGGAACGGGAGGCGTGATCGCCCTCGACGCGCAAGGCAACGTCACGATGCCGTTCAACACCGAGGGCATGTACCGCGGTTACGTCACCCGCAGCGGCCGCGTCGTGACCATGATTTATGGGGATGAAGGGTAGGGGATTGGGCCGGTCGCTCGGTCCGGGTTCCCGTCCTCGAGATCGCACCGCCCGTCCTGCGCCCATCCTCGAAGCCGAACCAACCGGCGGACTCTTCGTCCTCGAGGGCGCCCGGCAGCGCTGACCAGCCCTCGACCTCGCCGTCCCGAGATTGAGTCCCCCCTCATCGGAGGAGGGGTACAGGCGTGATCTCCCCATCCTCGAGGCCGACCACCAGACCGTCACCTGTGTTCGAGAGCGCACGCTCGGAACGGTCGCCCTCGAGGGCGCGTCGGCACGACCCCTGATTCCGAACCCGTGCCTGACCTCCCGTACGACGCCCTCGAGGCCAGCCAACTCCTCGCCGGCCGAGACCCCGCCCTCGGCGCGTGGATCGCCCGCGTCGGCCCGCCCCGCATCGAGGTCCGGCCCGACGAGATGGTCCCCGCGCTCCTGCGCTCGATCACCTACCAGCAGCTCTCGACCAAAGCGGCTGCTACCATCCACGGGCGCGTCCTCGAGGCGTTCGCCCCCGACGGCGCCGAGCCGGACGCCTTGGCCCGCGCCGTCCTCGAGGCCGACGACGACGCGCTGAGATCGTCCGGGCTGTCCCGTGCCAAGACCGCGGCCGTCAAGGACCTGTCTGCCCGGCACCTCGACGGCTCGCTCCCGTCGCGCGCGGCTCTCCTAGAGATGCCCGACCTCGAGGTCGTGACGGCGCTGACCGCCGTGCGGGGCGTCGGCGTGTGGACGGCGCAGATGGTGATGATCTTCAACCTCGGCCGCCCCGACGTCTGGCCCGTTGCGGACCTGGGTGTGCAAGAGGGAATGCGGGTCATCCACGGCTTGGAGGACCGACCGACGGCCAAGGAAATGGCGCCGATTGGGGAGCCGTACGCGCCATGGCGCAGCGTCGCGGCGTGGTACGGGTGGCGCGCTGTGCACATCGCGAGAGGGGAGGAGTAGCCTGCCGCCCTCGAGGTCGAGGCCGTTGGGCTGTTATGTGAGACGAGATTTGAGGTCTTAGGGGAGTCCTTAGGACTTTCCTTCAACCTCATGCGTGTCCCCGTCTTCGTCCTGCTCTTTCTCGCGGCGCCGATAACGGCCGCCCAGGACTACGACGAGATCGTGACCTGGCGCACCTACGCCTCCGAACGCATGGCCCGCGTTCGCGTCTTCGCCTCCGAGGACGAGCGGCGCCCTCGAACGGTCGTCGTGGACGACCACGCCTCGAACCCGACCGTGGTCACAGACGAAGCGCAGTACGTCGCCGACGTGATCGGGCGCACGATCGGCTTCGACCCGGTCGAGGCGACGTTCGTCTTCCGGTTCACGGCCGCAGCCTTCGTCGAGGACGCCTCCGCCCGGGGCAAGACGCTGCTCTTGAAAGCCGTCTTCCGCCGTACCTCGACCGGAGCACTCGGGTCGCCCGACTGGCGCGTGATCTCCAGCGACGCCCTCGAGGACTTGACGGATCGGGCGATGCGCTAAGGGTTCCTGTGGGGAGGCGGAGAAGACCGGGGTTTCCCTGGTAAAACAACCTGTTCGGAGGGAGCAAAACGAAGACTGGTGAGTAGACAGCCGTCGCAACAGTCATTCTCTACGCCCGAACGCTGCTCATGCTCGCGCCGCCGCCTGATCGCCAGACCCTCCGCCTCGACGAACTCTCCGAGGCCATCCGCATCTCCCGCCAGACCTTGGTGCGCTGGACCGACCGCGGACTGATCGAGGCCGATCTCGACTGGGGCGTGTCTGACGAAAACCGCGAGCTGCGCCTGATCGCGCTCACCCAGTCCACGGTCGACTTTCTGGAGGGGTTCGCGGGCGAGTACCGTGAGGACACGGTCAGCCGCACTGAGGCGCGTCGCCTCCTCAAGCTGATCGACCGGAACCAGGTCCAGAAGCTGATTCGCCAGGGGAGCATCAAGGCCAAGAAGATCAAGGGCGAGACGCGCGTGAGCGTCGGCTCCGTGGAGGACTACCTGATGACGCTCGAGGAAGAGGAGGAGTAGGCGACTCCCGAGCCGTTCTCGAGAGAGCCCGCCCCGTCCGTGCGCCAAGTCGATGTGAAGGGGCATCCCTAGCGGCTCACGGCCGTTGCGAACGGACCGAACCCCAGGGCCATGAACTTCCTCTCGAACCCTCTCGTCGCGCGTGCCCTGTGGGTGCTCCCGCTCCTGATGGCCGTGATCGCTGTCGCGACGACGCGGGCCGGGTTCCAGCAGCGTGATGTCGCCGAGAGCGGGACCGTCGTCGAGGCCGAGGTGACGGGTCTGAACCTGCGCGAGCGGAGCGAGATCACGACCGGCCAGGTCGGGCTCCGGTACGCCGCGCCGGGCGCCGAGACCGTCGAGCGCGAGGTCGAGCTCCCGATCATCCTGCTCAAGGAGATCGAGGCCGACTTGCTAGCGACGCCGGAAGGGGAGACGCTGATCCTGCCGATCGTGGTCTCGGACGCGTCCGACCAGATCGTGATCGCGTCGCACCGCCGCGGCACCTGGCTGCTGACGTTCAGCCTCGCGGGCATGGCCGCGATCGGCGCCCTCGTCTCAGCGTTGCTGGTCGGCGGGTGGAACCGGTTCTTGACCCGCGAAGGCGACCCCGCCCTGCGGTCCGGCGGCGTCCCGGCCCAGGCGTGACCGAGCGCGACCGCGCCGTCCTCGAGGCCCGGCCCACCGTCGACGCCCACCCCGAACTGGCCTCGACCGACCTCGAGGCGTTCTTGCACCGGACGTTGCGGCCGGTCCTCAAGCTCCAGAACGACGTACTTCTGGCCCTCGTCGCGAACGACGTCGCCAAGCGCGTCCCAGGCTTCGCGTCGCTCGGCCTCGAGGTCCAGCGCGACCGGCTGACGGCGATGCTCAAGACGGACTCGAGGCTGAAACGCGTGCTCGTCGGCGTCGTCTGGGGCTCGCTGACGACCGACGAGTTGACGTTCGCCCTCGAGGCCGAGGGCGAGGTCCGGCGCCGCGTGATGGCGCTGCTCGTCGAGCGCGTCGCGAGCCAGACCGAGACGGTTGTGGGGCTGGTTCAGGCCCGAGCCGAGCGGTAGCCGTCCTCGAGGACGCGCGCCGCGTAGACCTCGAACGGTACCCAAGACCCAGGCGGCCGACGCCGCCCTCGAGGTAGGCTGGCGCATCACTCCCCCGACCTCGATGCGCGTCCTCCTTCTCGCCGCTCTGCTGGCGCCGACCGCGTTCGCCCAGGTAGACGTGTCCCCCGAAGCGTGGGCGACCGCGACGTGCGTCGCCGGCGAGTGCGGCGGAGGCGTGGTGTACCTCGACCTCGAGGACGGCACGCGCTTCAGCGGCACGCCGCGACGGCCTGCCGACCGGCTTCGGAACGCTCACGCGCAACGACTCGACGCTCTACCGTGGCGACTTCGACGCTGGACGGCCGGCGCACATCGCCACGTTCGACCGCGCGCTGAGCCCCGGCACGATGTGCACGGCCGTCGGCTTGATCGAGGGCGACGACGTCACGTACGGGACGCTACGCTGCGAGCAGGACTTTTTTAAGACCGGTCTCTACGTCGGCGAGATGGCGGGCGCGGTCCCTCACGGAGGGGGGACGATGGCCTGGGAGAACGGCTGGACTTACACCGGCGACTGGAGGTCCGGCTCTCGCCACGGCCGGGGCGAGCTGATCGGGGGGCTAAGCATCTACCGCGGTGACTTTGCCGACGACCGGTTCAACGGCCAGGGCACCGAGATCACGACCGACGGCCAGACCTACACCGGGACGTTCGTCGACGGCTCGCGGAGCGGGCCGGGCGTCCTGACGTGGGCCGTGGGCAGCTCCAGCCAGGAGCCGCTGACGGGCGCGGTCCGCCTCGAGGGCGAGTTCTCGATGCAAGGCGCTACCCGCGGCGTGCTCACCTGGGCCGACGGCCGGACGTTCGAGGGCACCTTCGAAGGGCTAAGCCCGATGCCCGTCCAGGGCACGTTGACGGACGCCGAGGGAGCCCGCTACGTCGAGTTCGACCGGGACCGGTGGGAGTTCGTCGAGGTCGCCCCCCCACCACCTCCGGCTCCCACGCCGCCCCCACCGTGCGGCGGCTGATGAACATGATCGTATGTGCCGTCCCCCTACTCGTGTTGGGAGCGTGCTCATCGGCGAGCCTCCCCGACCAGCGTCCGGCGGACTTCGCCCTCGAGTACGGCCGGATCTCTGGGAGCGTCCCGCCGCCGAGCGACTACACGCGCCTCGTCGAGGTCGATCCGTCAGGCGCAGGGGCGCTGACGGTGGCGATGCGCTACGTCCCCGGTGATCGGGAGGTCACCGTGCCGTTTGTCCCTGATGCGGTCGCGATGGACCGGCTCTATCAGGACGTGGCGCATTCCGGTGCGTTCGTGTGGCGGTTGCGAGACGCCGAGCCCTCGCCTGGGAGCTCGCCGTGGTGGGTTGCGGTCGCGGTGGACGATCGAGTTATCGAGGCGTCGGTCCTCTCGTCGGGTGGATACAAAGCTGGAATGCGACTGCGCGCGATCGTCGACGCCACGCTCCCCGCAGACGTCCTCGAGGTCGAGCAGGCGTTCCACGGGGACCCGCGACGGCAGGACGTCCAGCGCCGCCGGCTGCGCGACGCGAGATAGTCGCCCTCGAGCCCGACCCGCTGCTTCGAGCTAGACTCCGATTCCTACCAACCGGTCCCTCCGACGCACGATGACGCCGCCTCCTCTCCTCGCCGCTGTGGCCGCGGCCCTGCTCCTGGGCGCCTGCACGACGCCACCCGCTCCCCAAGATCTCCCAGCGGACCGCCCGGTTGATCTCGAAGCAGACCGCCGAGGTGACCTCCCCGTGGACCGCCCGGCCGACTTCGCCCTAGAGTACGGCTGGACCACCGGCACCATTCCTCCGCCCTACAACCATTCCAGGCACCTCGAGATCACCCCGTCCGGTGCGGCGACGTACACCGCCGAGAGGCGGTACGTCGAGGACGACCCTTCGACGACCGTCTCGTTCGACCTCGAGGCCGCCGACCTCGACCGGCTCTACGCCGACCTCGAGGCCGCGGGGGCGTTCCAGTCGTGGACGCAAGAGGACAATCCGCCGGTCGGAGGGGGCTCGTGGTGGCTGCGCATGACGGCCGGCGGGGACGTGACCGAGGTCCCGTCGTTTGTGGTTGGTGATCAGTATGAGGTCAAAAACCGAGTCGAGGCCGTCCTCGATGGTGCGATCCCGCCGGCGGCCCAGGCCCAGATCGACGCGTGGCTCGAGGGGCCAGGGCAGTAGGCACGTCCTCGAGGACGAAAAGTCGGGCGGCCGCGTTAGGAGTCGGATGTGACCGTCGATACCCGGTGGGGCTGGCTCCACGCCGGTTCCCATTCTTGTGCCCTCAACCCCTCGCTTCTCGATGCGCCGTTTGCTCCCGTTCGCCTTCCTGCTTGCCGTTGCCGTTCCGGCTGCCTTTGGTCAATCGCTTCCTGCCGAGGCGCGCGCCTACCTCGGCGACTGGACCACCTACAACGACGAGGGGACCGAGGCCCAGGCGGTCGTCCGCATCACGGAAGCCAACGGGATCCTTCGGGGCCGGATCATCCGCGTCCTGCCGACCGAGGAGTACCCAGAGCCACAGTTCCAATGCGACGACTGCCGCGGTGACTACGAGGGGGCCGACTTGCGCACGGTCCCGCTCATCGAGGGGATGAACTGGGGCGGCGACGAGTTCTCCGGTGGCCGGATCACGGACCCGACCAACGGGCGGAGCTACCGAGGTGTCTTGCGACTCGACGGTAACGACCGCCTCCGCGTGCGAGGCTTCGTCGGCGTCCGCGCCTTGGGCCGTACGCAGGTCTGGCGTCGCGCTCGCTAGCCGGCCTCGAGGTCAAAGCGAGAGGGTCTTGGGGTGCCGCTCGACGTAGGCATCGAGCGAAGCGGTCGCCTTGGCCGAAACCTGGGAACGGAGCCACGACGTCCAGCCCAGAAACAGACCGGGCGCGCCAAGCGCTTGGCGGCTCCACGTCCAGAAATCGAACGTGTCGCGGTGCGTTCGGATCAGCCCGTCCTCGAAGGTGAACGCCGCGTCGATCTCGTTGTGGACGTGGCGCTTGGTCTGCGAGAACGTGTAGTCGGCCTCCCAATGTGCCGAGCCCTCGAGGTCGTCGGCGTGGACGTCGGAGACGGTCAGCGACAGGTCCGTGCCCCGGGCGCAGAGCATGTGCCACATGGCTCCCGCCCGGGCGCCCTCGAGGTCGAAGGCGGGGTCCTGGAAGTGGACCTTCGGGTGGTAGCACGCGGCCATCGCCCCGGCGTCGCGCTCCGTAAACGCCTGGTAGAAGCGCGTGACGAGATCGGCGTGGGGATGGGACATGAGAGAGGAGGGGTGGGCGGGCCAAGGTAGACGGCTCCCTGCGACCGGCCTCGTCGCGTGTGCGGGGTCGTCCTCGAGGGCGCGAGCCTACTGCGACCATTCGAGGACGGCGCGGCTCTCTCGGACCCAGGGCGACGCCTGACCGCGTCATCGAGTGGATCTCGGATCCTCGTAGCGCAGTTTCCGCGGTCTGCACCGTCCTCCTTGTGATCGACCTTCCCGCCCGCGCCCTCGACCTCTGGGACCACGTCCGCTCGAGCTACTGGCTTATCCCGACGATCATGACCGTCGCGGCGGGAGTGCTCTCGGTGGTGTTCGTCAGCCTCGACGGCCGGATCGGGCCGCACTGGATGGACGGCGTCCCGCTCCTCAGCGGCAACAAGCCCGACGGAGCCCGGACGTTCTTGTCGACCGTGGCCGGGTCCATGATCGGCGTGGCCGGCGTCACCTTTTCGGTCACGATCGCGAGCGTGGTCTACGCGACGGGCCAGTACGGACCGAGGCTGTTGACCAACTTCATGGCCGACCGAGGCAACCAGGTCACCTTGGGGACCTTCGTCGCAACGTCCCTCTATTGTCTCCTGGTCCTGCGCACGATCCGCGCGGCGGACGAGAGCGACCCCGCGATCGTGATCGCTGAGTTCGTTCCGCACATCTCGATCCTCGTCGGGTTGGTGCTCACCCTCGCGTCGATGGGGATGTTCATCTACTACATCCACCACGTCCCCAAGAGCATTCACGTCTCGAACCTGGTGGCCGGGATCGGGCAGGACCTGCGAGAGCGGCTCGACACGTTGTTTCCCGAACGGATCGGAGATTCCGAGACCACCCGCACTGCTGCGCCCAGTGACAGCGCCCTCACGTCGGTCCCCGACGGGTTCTTCGAGGACGCCGAGCAGGTGGCGGCCGACAGCGCCGGCTACGTCCGTGGCGTCGACTCGAACCGGCTCCTCGGGCTGGCAACCGAGAACGACCTGCTCCTCCGCATCCGTCATCGCCCGGGTGACTTCGTGGCCGATGGCGACTCGCTCGTTCTGGCGTGGCCTCCCGATCGCGTAAGCGGACGGATCCACGACGAGGTTCGTCTGGCGTTTGCGTGGGGGACCCAGCGAACCGCTCGCCAAGACGTCCGCTTCCTGGTCAACGAGCTGGTCGAGGTCGCGGCACGTGCCCTGTCGCCGGGTGTGAACGACCCGTTTACGGCGGTCTCCTGCCTCGATTGGCTCAGCGCCTCGCTGAAATGCCTCGCCGACCGGGACTTCCCCGAGCCGACGCGCCACGACGCGTCCGGCACGCTCCGCATCGTCGCCGAGCCGACGACGTTCGCCGAGTTCGTCGGCAGCGTGTACGGCCAGCTCCGACCGTACCTCGTCGGCGACCGCAACGCCGTCCTGCACGCGCTCACGACCATCGGCGAGATCGCCGGACGCGTCACTGACCCGTCACAGGCTGCCGTCTTACGCGAACAGGCCGATGCCCTCCTCCAAGGCGCGACCTCCGTCCTCGAGGTCGACGCCGACAAGGAGGCTGTGGCCGCTCGCCACCGCGAGGCCGTCCGCCTCTTGTCCGGCCAGGTCGACTACGAGACGCTGGCCGCCCAGACCGACTGGATCGGCGGGACGGCCTAGGCGCCGGCCGACCAGGACCCGGCCTCGAGGACGACCTGGCGAGACCGCATCGGCGTCCTCGAGGCCGACGGCTCGTCCGGGGACACGGTGAGGTGTCCCCGTGCTACAGCGCCAGGTCGTTCGTCCAATAGACCTCGGCACCCGGCGCGTCCTCGATCAGCCCGCGCTCCAGCATCCAGGCCTCGAGGGCGCGGTAGTAGTCCGTCGACATCGAGAAGTCGTGCGTGAAGCACGGGACCGTCGCGTTGTAGATGGCGCTCGTGAGGTCGTCCCCAGGATCGGAGCCGGTCATGCGGAAGTAGGCCTCGCGCGCGGCCTCGGGCTCCTGCTTGACGGCGTCGACGCCGCGCCGTAGGACGCGGACCAGCTTCTCGAACGTCTCGCGCTCGGCGTCGAGCTTGTCCGGGTGCGTGATCAGGACGAGCTGGCAGAAGTCGGGCACGCCCCAGTCCTTGAGCGCGAACATCCCGACCTCGAGGCCGCGGTGCTGGGCCTCGACGATCTCGAAGTTGTGGAAGACCAAGGTCGCCACGTCCGCCTTGTCTTGGGCGAGGGCGTCGGTGTGGTAGAACGAGTTGTTGACGCGTCCGTAGCCGTCCTCGGTGCCGGTCGGCCCGCCGTCGGCCTCGACCATGGTCGCCACGATCGCGGGGCCTCCCTTGCCGGGTGCGCCGGGGTACTGGATCCGCTTGCCCGCCATGTCGCGCGGGCGCTCGATCCCGGCCTTCGCCATCACGCCGCCGTTCGTGTGCAGGAAGCGGGCGAACCCGACGCACATCTCGCCCTTGGCGCGGTCCTCGACCAGGTGCAGCGGCTCCGTGACGGCGCAGTCCATCTCGCCCTTCTCGATGGCCTCGACCGCGTCCAGGTGTTCCTCGGGCTCGATCAGCTCGACCTCGAGGCCGACGTCGTTGAACCAGCCGCGGTCTTGGGCGAGGAGGAGCGGGGCGTGGTCCGGGTTGGTGAACCACTCGAGGCCGAGGCGGAGCGTTGTCATCGTGCTGTCCAGAGGTGTGTGGGGTCTGGAAGCCGGGGCCTCGGTGTGGCCTCGAGGCCGACCGAACGATCCGGAAGCTCTCCCTACGCCGGTGCGAACCGGATCAGGTGCGGAGGGTCTGTCTCAGCCGCGTCTGTGCGGCACCCCTGGCTTCTGCGACGAAGGTACGGTCGCCGCGTTCGCCACGGCGCGTCCTCGAGGACGGTGCGCGCGGGGACGTCGCTCTCTGGCCGTGTGGGGGATGCCCTCACAAAACCGGACTCGCCCCGGGCGCGCCCTGTCAGAGAGCCGCGGCGGTCCCCGCTCGTGAGGCGCGGCGCGAAGTATGAACATGCGGTTATGTCCCCGTCCGCCCCATGCTGCCTCCCCGTGTGATCCTCGCGGCGCTCGACTTCTCCGCAGGCGCGGAGGCCGCTTTGGTGCGTGCCATGGCGCTCGCGGCCCGGTCGGATGCGGACTTGCACATCGTCCACGCGGTCCCGTCATCGGACGCGGACCACGAAGCCGATTCCATGCTCCGCGTTCGGCTTGAGCGCCACGTCGCGGACGTGCTCGGCCTCGAGGTCGGCGAGGGGCACCCGTCGGTCCAACTGTGGTTCGCGATCGTGCACGGCCCGTCCGTCACGGCCGCGATCATGCGTCACGCCAAGCGGATTCAGGCCGATCTGCTGGTTCTCGGGACGCACGGGCGCTCGGGGAGCCGGCTCCTGGTCGGCAACGTGACGGAGGCGTGCGTCGCTGCGGCTCCGTGCCCCGTCCTGACCGTCCCGCCGGAGGCCGAGATCCACGAGCTGTCGCCGGTTGCCCCCGTCTTGGTCGCCGTCGACTTCGGCGACCTCAGCCGTGTCGCTCTCGCGGTCGGTCGTGAAAAGGCCGCGCTCTACGGCGCCGAGCTGGAGTGCGTCCACGTCGTCCGCGACGCGGGGCCGTTCACGGGCCTCGTGCCGAGCGTGCTCGATCTCGAGGCCGTCGACCCCGGGCGTGCATCGGCAGTCCGACAGCGGCTCTCGCGCTTCGAGGCCGACGTGCCAGAGACGACCCTGGTCGCGCTCGGGCGGCCCTCGAGGATGATCGCCGCCCTTGCGGACGCCCGTGGTGCCGGGGTGGTCGTGATGGGCACGCACGGGCGCCGGGGCGTCACCCACGCGATCTTGGGGAGCACAACCGGCGCCACGCTCGAGCGCGCGACGTGCGCCGTTCTGACCGTGCGCGGTGTCAGCCACCACGCCGCCCTCGAGCGACCCGCGCGACAGACGGCCGTCGCCGCGTGACTGTCCCTTCCTGCTCTACGTGTTCCGATCGATCCACCCCGACTACGCATTCCCCTTGGCCGAGCTCGCGCTGTGCGAGCTGTCGAAAGCGGGCGCAGGCGAGATCCCAGCGTCCGGCCGCTCTGAGGCCGCCATCGTGTCGGACGCCGTCGGCGTCCCCGCCGTGCTCTTCGTGCCGACGGACAACGGCCTCGAGGTCGAAGCGTCGGCTGGCGGGATCGACATCCGAGAAACCGTCGCGGCCACAGGGGCGCTGGCCGAGTCGCTGATCCGAGGCTCGTGCATCGACCTTCGGCCCGTTCCGCAAGAGCTGGCGGACCTCGGCGTGCAGAGCGGGCTCGCGGTTCGCGTCGGGACCGAGGCCGAGCCGCTCGCCATCTTGACTGCGCTTGCACCCGACGTCCGCACGTTCGACGCCGACGCGCGCGGCTTCCTTCAGGGCGCCGCGACGGCGCTCCACGCCCGGTTCGTCCTGGAGAGGACGCGGCACCAACTCGAGGAGAGCCAGGCGCGCGCGCGGTCCATTCTGCAAACGACCGTCGACGGCATCATCACGATCGACAACCGGGGCCGGATCGAGAGCTTCAACGACGGGGCCGTCCGCATCTTCGGCTACGACCCCGACGAGGTCGTCGGGCGCAACGTCTCCGTCCTGATGCCCGACCCGTACCACTCCGAGCACGACGGCTACATGGCGGCCTACCGCGAGACCGGGCGCCGGCAGATCATCGGGATCGGCCGCGAGGTGACCGGGCGGCGGAAGTCGGGCGCCCCGTTTCCGATGGACCTGGCGGTAAGCGAGGTGACGTTGCCCGGCGGCGAGACCTTGTTTACGGGCATCGTGCGAGACCTGACTGAGCACCGCGTCCTAGAGCGCGAAGTCTTGCGCGTGGCCGAGGCCGAGCGGCGGCGGATCGGGCAAGACCTGCACGACGGGCTGGGTCAGGACCTGACGGCCATCGGCCTGTTCCTGCGCAACCACGCCCGCGCCCTCGAGGCCGAGGAGTCGCCGTCCGCCCTCGAGGTCCGCCGCCTGGTCGGTCTCGTGGACGGCGCCGACACGCAGGCCCGAACGTTGGCCCGGTCGCTCGTGCCCGTCGAACTCGAGGAGAACGGTTTGGAGGCCGCGCTCGGTCGGTTGGCCGAGCGCGCCACGACGCTGTACGACCTCGAGGTCGTGGCCGAGACGTCGGGCTCGGGTCCGGCCGAGGCGTCCGCGCTCACCGCCGACGCGGCGAGCAACCTGTACCGGATCGCCCAGGAGGCCATCTCGAACGCGGCCCAGCACGGCCAGGCGGACCTCGTGACCGTCGGCCTCTTCCG
>NZ_JBARYR010000354.1:0-7582 GCF_049648075.1 Rubrivirga sp.
CTCGGCGACTGGCTGCGCGATGCTCCGCTGTCTGGCGACACCCGCGTCGCGCTCGTGGGCTTCCCGTCGGACGAGGGCGTGCGGCGCAACGGCGGCCGCCCCGGTGCCGCCCGTGCTCCCGCCGCGATCCGCGACGCCCTCTACCGGATGACGCCCGACGCGCGCGACCCGGAGCCGTTCGTCGACCTTCTCGCGCGTACCGCCGTCCTCGAGGACGTGGTCGTGACCGGCGACCTCGAGGCCGATCAGGTCCGGCTCGGCGCCGTCGTGGGTGAGCTTCTAGAGCGAGACGTCGTCCCGATCGTGCTGGGGGGCGGACACGAGACGGCGTACGGTCACTTTCTGGGCTACGTCGCCGTGAACCGGCCCGTAAAGGCCCTCAATTGGGACGCCCACGCCGACGTTCGCGCCCTCGGAGACGAACTCGGGCACTCGGGGTCGCCGTTTCGGCAGATGCTCGATCACCCGTCCGGCCTCTGTCGAGGCTATACGGTTGCCGGACTGCTTCCGTGGCGCGTCGCATCGTCCCACGTCGAGGCCGTCTGCCAATCCGGCGATGTCATCTGGGCTCGCGACCTGACCTCCGACCGCGCTGAAGCCCTGATTTCCGACCTCGAGGGCGACACCCTGGCCTCGTTCGACCTCGATGCTGTGGACGCGGCGCCGGGCGTGAGCGCTCCTGGCGTCGGTGGCTTGCCGGTCTCGGTCTGGCTTCGGGCCGCCGAGGCGTGCGGCCGGAGCCCCCGGGTCCGCTCCGTCGACGTCGTCGAACTCAGTCCGGCCTTCGACCCCACCGGTCGGACGGCCGTGCTGGCGGCGTTGACCGTGTGGCACGTCCTCCGTGGCCTGTCCTATCGCGGCTGAGAGGCGTCGCGTCGATCTACGGCGCTGGGCCTGCACGATTGCGCCCCGCCCTTGGCCATCGAGGGCGGACAGCGCGGTCATCGGGCGGGTGCGTCGGCCAGAGCGCGAGAGCCACGCCTCGGTCCGGCGCCGACTCTGGTTCTCGGCAACGCATCGACGATACGCGCACGGTATCGTCGCGAGCTGCATTTGGAGGGGCGAGCCGAGCACGCCGCGTACGTCTCCGGGTCGCGGCCGATCACCAACACGCTGTCCGTTCCGGTGTCCTTTCCGACACGCGCGAGCGCCCGGTCGAGGACGGGACCGGCTGGCACGTGCGTGACGCCGTGTATGCCGTTCGCCGTCCGGCGCTGACCCGTAACCGGGCAGATCGTCGCTCCGATGGCCTCGAGCGACACGCCCTTGACGCCGACGCCAGACGCCCCACCTCACGCGGCCGGTGTCAGCCTCCAGCGCTGGACGGTCGCGGCCAACAGCGCGATCTCGTCTTCCCGGGCCTCCGCGCGCTGCCGCCGCCGCCACGCCTCGAGCGCAGACGTGACGAGGGCCGCGAGGACACTGCTGAGCAGCGCTGCTACGGCCGTGATGGCGGGCGCGAAGAGGAGGTGTAGAAACACGGAGCCGAGTGAGCCCCCGTGCTTTCGCAACCCTCGTGCCGCTCCCCGTTAGGGAGCAACAAGTGCCGACACCCGTTCTAGCTCGGATCTGCCACGCGTTCTAGTGGCTCAAATCAGAACGCGGCATGTCCGATTTGACCCCTCTAGAGATCTGAAGCCCGCTCAGGTCGCCCGCGGCCTCGAGGACGAGGACGCCGTCCTCGACGCGCACGTCCGTGACCGTCAGCGCGATGTCGTCGTCGGTCAGGTCGAGGACGGGGTTGATCTCGCGCTCGATCCGGTCCTTGAATCCGCTGATGTTGATCCGGCCGGCCCGCGCGCTGATCACGTTGAGGCGGACCACCCCGGCCTCCGCGGCGAATCGCCCACGGATCTCGATGTTAACGGGGATCTCGTAATCGGCGAGCTCGCCGCGCATGGTCAGCAGCATCTGGTCGGGCGCCGATAGCGTTAGAGTCGCGTCCGAGATGCCGTCCAGGCCCTCGAGGTAGGTGTCGAGGTCGGCAGTCAGGACGAAGGCCGTCGCGCTGGCGCTCCCGACGCCCGTGATCTCCTTCTCGCCGCGGTCGAAGACCACGTCCTCGAGGACGGCTTCGAAGCGGTCGATCACGGGCGCGTTCTCGCGTGCGACCCGGAGCCCCACGACCTCGATGCGGTCGGCAGTGCTGGAGGTGACGCTCACGCCCTCGACGGAGACCTGGTACTCGTCGGCCGGACCGATGGCCTCGGGGAGCGCGGCCTCGATCTCGGAGGCGACGCGACCGGAGACCGAACATCCTGAGACAAGGAGGGCGAGGGTGAACAGACGGATGGCCATAGACGGGGAGAAGGACTAGGCGAAACAACCCGACACCGGGTCCATCCGGTCCCCCTCCCGCTAAAAATCACGCCCCTGCGGGCTCGGAGATCTACCCGACGAAGGCTCTAGCGGACGACCGTGAGCTGCCTGGTTACGACCTCCGCGCCAACCTCTGCCCGGACGATATAGACACCGCTCGCGACCGTCGGCGCCCACTCGAGGTCGTGGACGCCGGTCCCCAGCGATTCACCGGCCAGAACCGCCACGATCCGTCCCGTCGCGTCGAGGACGGTCACGTGGACATCGGACGGCGCGTCCAACCGGAGCCGGACGGTCGCCGTCGTGCGAACGGGGTTGGGGAAGGCGACGACCTCGAGGTCGGACGTCGGAGCCGACTCGGCGTCTACCGCGACGAGCTCGGCGGTCCGGTACACGCCGCGGCCGACCGTCCCGAAGTAGACGCGGCCGTCGTCCTCGACGGCGAGCGCTGCCGGTACGAGCCCCGTCGGCCCGACGATGGCGTCCCAGGGGCTCCCGTCGCGAGACTGGTACAGGGACCCGTCCGACTGGGCCACCACGACGACGCCCCGGCGGTCGGTCGCCAAAAGGGCTGTCGATCCCGAGAGGCCGGACCGGACTTCGGTCCACGTTGCGCCTTGGTCGTCGGAGCGGAACGGGCCGGGCCGCTCGCTGAACGAGGCGTACACCGTGCCGGACCGGTCGGCGGCCAGCGCCTGGGTCCGGGAGGGCTCGAAGCCAAACCCGCTGTTGACGAAGCTCCACGTCACCCCGTCGTCATCGGAGCGTAAGACGCCGCCGGGGACGGCCCGGTTGCTCGCATTGTCGAGGCCGGCGTAGACGGTCCCGTCCGGAGCAGAGGCGACGACGCGGACCCGGCCTTCCGGGGTGTCCACGAACGTCCACGAAGCGCCCCCGTCCCTAGACCGGGCGACGCCTTGGTCGAACGTGCCCGCGAGGAGGGTGCCCGCCGTGGTCTCGGCGACGGAGTAGACCGTCCGGGTGACGTCTTGCGAACGGGTCCACGAGGCGCCGCCGTCGGTCGAGAGGTAGAGACCGGAGTCCGTCCCGGCGAGCAGCGTGCCCGCATTCG
Organism: Rubrivirga sp.; assembly: GCF_049648075.1. Lineage (GTDB taxonomy): Bacteria > Bacteroidota > Rhodothermia > Rhodothermales > Rubricoccaceae > Rubrivirga. Next base: position 3,392 of record NZ_JBARYR010000354.1, read on the forward strand.
TCCGCGTCATCGCGTAGACGCGGAAGCCGGTCAGGCCTCGCGCCGTCAAGCTCTCCCACCGCCTCGAGGTCGGGTCCCAGCGACTCGCGTTCGCCGGCCGCGCTTGCTGGGTCCCGGCGAGCAGCCGGCCTTCGCCATCGAGGGCGAGCGAGGTCACGCGCGTGTTCAGGAATCCGTCGTTGGCGCTCGCCCAGGTGGTCCCTCCGTCGTTGGAGCGCCAGACGCCGCCGTCGAAGGTCGGTGCGATCACCTGGCCGGGACCGGCTTCTGCCAAGGTGTAGACCCCGGACATGTTGGGGCCGTCGCTGGCCCGCCACGTCGTGCCCCCGTCGTCGGACAGGTAGACGACGGAGTACGTCGAGGCGAGCAACCGACCGCTCGCGAGGGCGGCCAGCGCGTAGTAGCGCGCCGTCGGGGACGAGCTGACGCCCTCCGTCACCTCCTCCCACCGACTCGCCCCGACCTCGAGGCGGTAGAGGCCCGAGGCGGTGGCGGCGAGCGTCCGTCCCGTCGAGGTCACGAGAAGCGACGAGACGTCGGCGTCGGGGAGACCGTCGGAGACGGAGGTCCAAGTCGTACCGCCGTCGTCGGAGCTGTGGACGCGGCCCGCCCCTCCGGCGAGCAGCCGTCCCGGAGCGACCTCGAGGGCGGTCACCAACATCGTATCGAGGCCAGCGCCGACGGCCTCCCACGTGTCGCCGCCGTCGAGGGAGCGCACGACGCCAGTGCTCCGGGACCCGACGAACACGCGTCCCTCGTCATCGAGGACGAGGTCGCTTACGCGGCCGAACCCGCCGTCGGGCCGGCGGGCCTCCCAGGTGACACCGCCGTCTCTAGACCGTTGGACGTCCGCCCTCGAGGCCGCGAACAGAACGCCGTCGGCGGACCGTGCGAAGGCCTCGTAGCGGGCAGGGGGCAGTGCGTCGAGGTAGGTCCAGGTCTGCCCCCCGTCGCTCGACCGGAAGGCGGACGTGAGGCCGTCGTACGTGCCCACCACGACGTCCCCGTCGGACTGCGCGAGGACGGACCAGGCGCTGCCGCCGGCGGGACCCTCGAGGGACTCGAGGACGGGCTGGGCGTGGGCAGGCGCCACCAGGAGGGCCAGCGTGGCGGCGAGGAGAGCGATGGAGCGTGTCATTGGAGTGGAGCGGGAGGGGGCCTATCTCCAGACGCACCATTCTCCCTCGATACCGGTCACGCCATCTCGTACCTCTCGCGGCGAACGTCCTGTCCCCATGTCCTGTGTCCGCTCAGGACACCGGCTGAGGTTGGGTAGCGCCGAACACCAGACCACGCCAGCAGAGCTACGTCCTCAACGGTCAACTCCCCAGTGTGCCTCGCGGTGACAGTTGGCACACAGGAGGTCGCACTTGTCGAGTTCACGTTTGACACGCTCCCAGGCCCAGGTCTGAGCCTTCCCCGCGACGTTGAAGTCTTTCTGGTCGGGGTCTCGGTGGTGGAACTCGAGGGCTGCCGAGCACCTCTTGTACCCGCACCGTTCGCACTCCCCACCCTTGTACTCGATGGCGAGGGCGGCCATCTTCTTGCGGCGTCGGGTCACAGCGTCCACGTTGCATTTTCGGCACCGCAAACGCGCCGATCCCGAGAACGTGGTGAGCCCATGGCGTGGACACACTTTCTGTACGGTCGGCACAAACGAAAGGGCTGGATTACGACAGTGTAATCCAGCCCTCAGTTCGTCGGGTGCCTCCAGAAGGATTCGAACCTTCGACCTTGAAATTAAGAGTTTCCTGCTCTAACCAGCTGAGCTATGGAGGCACCCGCAATCTACCGAGCGCGTCCTCGAGGGCAAGCGGAGGCGTTATGAAAGCGTCACCGCCGTCCTCGAGGGCGCGACCCCGTTAGGTCAGGAGCCGGCCCCGACCGTGACCGGGAACGGGACCTCGACGTCGATCTCGTCGCTCGTCGCCGTCGAGGACGTCTTGGGCGCGTCGTCGAAGTGGTAGAGGATGGCGTTCATCGTGCCCGAGCCCGACGCGCCGGCCGCGACGTCGACCTCGAAGTCGAGCCCGACAGCGAAGTCGCCGCTGTTGTCGTCCTCGGACGAGTAGTCGCTCTCGGTGTCCGTGATGCGGACGGTCCCGATCGAGGCCGGCGAGAGCGCGTAGGCGAACAGGTGCTCCTCAGCCTCCTCTTCGATCTCCTCGGTGATGTCCTCGTCGTTGAACGTGTCGCGGAGCTCGATGGAGCCGGCGTAGGTCACGCCCGGCCGGAGCACGAGCGTCGAGGGCGAGAACGTCCGATTCGTCCCGTCGGCGTCGAAGTTGACCTGAATGGTCGCCGTCTCACCGCCGTCGTCGGGCGTGAGCGAGAGGGTGACTTGCGAGATGAGCTCCTCCTCGCCGGCGCCGTCGTCGCCCGGCTCGCCCGAATCGCAGGCGGTGAGGGACAGGGAGCCGAGCAGGGCGAGGCTGGCGAGAGTGCGGGTATGCTTGAACACGGTGATGGGGGGAGTGCGAGGGCCGCCGCCGATGGACCGAAGTGTCCGAAAGCCGACGACCCCTGGGAGATGCCCGAGAGAGTCCCGGGCGGTGGGAGTCGTTAGCTGAGCGGGACCGTGACGCGGAGCGTCGCGTTGCGGCCGGGCTCGTCGATGAAGTAGCGGAAGCGGCTGAGCGCGTCGCGGTAGCGAACGTCGAACAGGTTCTCGACGCCGAGCTGGATGCGGGCCGGAACGCCCGTCCAGCTAACCGTCCCGCCGATGCGCAGGCCAGCCAGCGTGTACGCCGGCGGGTAGGGCGCCGGCAGGAACGCACCGGGCTGGACCCGGTCCTGCCGCGCCACGTGCTCGGCGTCGACCTCGAGGAAGGCGTCCTCCAAGCCGAGCGCGCGCGTCTGGGTAAACCGGACGTGGCCACCGAAGCGGTCGGCCGGGACGCCAAAGAGGGGACCGTCGACCTCGAGGTTGTCGGCGCGCAGGATCGAGGCACGGGCGCCGACGTCGAGCCACGGCGCGGGCCGGACCTCGAGGGTGGCGTCGACCCCGGCGAAGCGCGCGTCGGCGTTCGTGGTCTGGAAGGTGGGGAACGTGCCCCGGATGGTCACGGTCGGCTCGGGGTCCTCCAAGGCGTAGACGTAGTTGTCGATGTGGTTGAGGTAGGCCGAGACCTCGGCGCTGGCCCACGCGCTCTCGTGGCGGACCGTCGCGTTGACGTCGAAGCTGCGCTCGACCTCGAGGTCGGGGTCGCCGATCTCGAACTGGGCCGTCCCGTGGTGGACGCCGAAGGCGTAGAGCTCGCTCACGTTCGGGGGCCGCCACGCGCTGCCGACGTTGGCCGCCAAGCTCCACTGGTCCGAAAGCGAGTAGATGCCGCCGACGACCGCCGCGCCGCCCAGGAACGTCCGCCGGACGTCGTCGAAGCTGCGCGTTTGGAAGTTGCGCGGGAAGGCGCGCTGCGTCCGGGCGTCGATCCGGGTGCCGACGTCGAGCGTGAACCGGCCGGTGACGGCGTAGCTGCCGTGGGCGAACAGGCCCCCGTCGTAGGCGCGGAAGTTGGGGATGAGGAAGCCGGTCTCGCCGTTCTCGTTGAGCTGCGTCCGCCCCTGGAACCCGATCGCGAGCCGCGCCCGGTCCGAGACGTCGGGTTCGAGCTTGACGTCGACCGACTGCGTGGCCAAGGTGACGTCGAACGCGGGTCGTTCGCCCAGGGCCGCGAGCGAGTCGTTAAAGGGGCGGTGCGCGTCGAACTCCTGGCGCCGGTTCTGCTGGGCCGAGAGGGTCGCGTCGAGGTGGCCCCAGTCGAACGTCGTGTGGCCGTGGATGCTCGCCACGTCGTGCGTGACGGTTTGCTTGGGCGCGTCGATGTCGTACGAGAACTGGTAGTCCCACGCCGGGTCCGGCCCGCCGCGCTCGATGATGGCCTCCAGGTTGCGGGCATTCCCGAAGTGCGAGCCACGGTAGATGCCGAGCTCGGTGCTGTAGCGGCGCAAGTGGGCGTCGACCTCGGTGTCACCGCGCTGGTAGCCCAGCGTCAGGTGCCCGGCGGCCTCGGCGAACGCCGAGTTGCGGATCACGAAGTCCGGCGTCCGCGCGTCACCGGCCCGTCGCGCCGAACCTTGGAGCCGCCACGAGAAACCGGGCAGCCCCGCAGGCGCGTCCTCGACGAGAAGAGACCCCGCGCCCTGCCCCGAGTTGGTAAACGCCTGGAGCGACAGGCGTCCGTCTAGGCC
>NZ_JBARYR010000355.1:0-2778 GCF_049648075.1 Rubrivirga sp.
CCACGATGCCGCGCTCGGCCAGGCGAGCGAGAAAGACGTCGCGAGGCAACACCTGGTCGGCCGCCCCGACGCCGCCGCCGGTCAGGCCGCGCTCGGCCAGGATGAGCGCCGCCGTCGAGGCCGGGTACCCGGTGCACCGCTGCATCGCCGAGAACCCGGTCTCGAGGTTGCACCGGTCGACCATCTCGTAGACGATCGTCCCCTCCTCGCCGTCCTTGACGCCGTCGACCTCGATGCGGAGCAGGACGGCGTCGTCGTAGGCGCCGCCCAGACGTTGGCGCAAGCGCCGGACGAGCACGTCGCGGTAGGTCAGGTGCGTGCGGACGTCGAGGGACGTCCGATCGGCCAATCCCAGGTCCAAGACGAACCGCATCCGCTCGGCATGGCCGGGGTAGCGCAACGTCTTGATGGACAGGCGCTGCACGCGTCCCTCCAGGGCCTCGACGAGCGCGCCCAGGCCCGCGCCGGTGTAGAACGCCTCCATGACTCCGAAGTCGTCGACCTCGACGGCCTCGAGGCCGGTCAGCGGCTCGCGCGTCTCGAGCTTCCCGTCGCGGACGACGGGGGCGGGCATGGTGTAGTCGTCGAGCAGGCGCTCGGCGGAGTGGGCCAGGCGGTGGAGGAACGGCTCCGGCGGGTTCATCGGCACGTCGCCGACGCGGATGCGGACGGCGTGGGTCTGGTCGAGCGACTCGATGCCCTCCATGGCCAAGACGCCGACCAGGCCCGGCGACAGGCCGGCGCCGGTCACGACCCAGCGCTGCCGACGGTCGGCGTGCTCCCGGAGCGAATCGAGGTCGAGGTCGCCGCCCAGGTCTACGAAGTGCGCGCCCAGGTCGAGCGAGAAACGAGCCAGGCGTTCGCTGTGCTCCGACCCGACGCACGACACGACGCACGCGCTGCCAGAGACGATCGGCTCGAGCGAGGTCAGATCGCGTGCGTCGGCCTCGTACGTGCGCAGGCGCGGGTGGGCGTGGGCAGACCGAAGCGAGCGCAGGACGACGGGTTGCGCCTCACACACCTGGACGCGGTCCACGCGGTCATCCTGGGCGAGGTCGACGGCGACGGCCGTGCCGATGGCGCCGGCCCCGAGAACAGTGATCTTCATGTCGTGAGCGCCCTGCGTCGAGGTGTGGTGACCCAAGGTAGGACGTGAGGGGAGGCCGGGGTAAGCGCTTTCTTCGACCCAGGCGGAATCCCTCGAGGACGCTCCGTGAATGCGGCGGCGGGACGAGCCACCACCCTCGAGGCCGCGGCACGCGCTCAAGGCCGGGAGCCGTCCTCGAGGTCGACGCCGAAGCTCCTGCTCGTCCTCGAGGGCGGCTACCCGACCCGCACCGTCCCGCCGAGCCAGCGGCTCACGACCACGGCGATGACGACCAAGCCCATCAAGAGGACGCTGTAGGCGGCGGCCTGGCCGAACTCGAAGAGGCGGAGTTGGGCGAAGACCTCGACCGCGATCGGGCGGTTGGCGAAGACGTAGAGCATGATCGAGGCGACGAACTCACCCAGGGCCGTCACGAACGTCAAGAGGGCTCCCGCGATCACGCCGGGCGCGATGGCGGGCAAGACCACGCGTCGGAACGTGGTGCGGGGCGCGGCGCCGAGATCGGCCGAGGCCTCAGCCAGCCGGTCGTCGAAGCCTTCGAGCGCGGCCTGTGCCGCGCGGACCACCAACGGGATGTGGCGGACGAAGTAGGCGAGCGGCAGCAGCCAGACCGTCCCGATTAGGACCGCCCCGCCGGCGAGCGCCGTCGGCTCGTCGAAGGCGACCAGCAGGCCCAGGGCCATCACGGTGCCGGGGACGGCGAACGGCAAGAGCGACAGCGCGCGGAGGAGACCTCGGCCGGGCACCTTGCCCTTGGTGACCACGAGCGCGACGGCGACGCCGAACATCACGTTGGCGGCCGTCGCCAGGGCCGCCATCCACAGCGACGAGGTGATCGGCGCGAGCACGTCGGGCTCCGTGGCGAGCGAGGCGTAGTTGGCGAACGTGAACGTGTCCGGCAGTACCTGGGTCGTCCAGGTCCCCTCGGCCACGAACGACAACAGGACAACGGTCGCGACGGGCAGCAGGACAACCACCAACGCCACGCCCACCAGCACGCTCGCCACGACGCGCGCGCTGCCCCGGAGCGGCCCCGGCTTGCGCCCGACGCCTTTGCCGCTGGCCGTCCTCGAGGCGAGACCTCGGGCCTCCGCGCCCGCGAGAAAGAGCAAGCAGATGCCCGTGAGAACGACCGAGACCGCGGCGGCGCGGTCCAGGGCTCCGTTCGTCTTGAACTGGTAGATCTGCGTCGTCAGGAACGGCTCGCCCTCGGCGAACAACAGCGGCGCCGTGAACGACGCCATCGACAGCATGAACACCAGCAGGGACGCCCCCAGGAGCGCCGGCCGCAGGAGCGGGAGCACGACGCGTCGGAACGTGGTCCAGGCGCTCGCGCCCAGGTCCGCGCTCGCGTCCAGGAGCGACGCATCGAGGCCGCGCAAGGCCGCGCCGACGAACAGGTAGAAGTAGACGTAGAAGACGTAGACGTGGACCAGCAGCACGGCCGCGATCCCGCCGAACGCGAACGGCACGTCCTCGAGGCCGAACGCGAGCTGGAGCGCACGCGGCAGCATCCCGGACTCGCCGTAGAGAAACAGGAACGCGAGCACGCCCACGAGCGGCGGGAGGGCGAGCGGGAGCGCGGCGACGGCCCCGAGCGTCTTGCCGAGCGGCAGCTCGTAGCGCCACAGCGCCCACGCCAGCCCCGTTCCGATGGCGCCGCCCAGCAC
>NZ_JBARYR010000356.1:0-2773 GCF_049648075.1 Rubrivirga sp.
GTGATGGTGTAGCGCGCCAGACCCGGCGAGCGGGGCGTGACCTCGAGGTCGGCGATCGCCTCGGCGCCGTCGGCGGGGGACTCGACGATGGTCCGGGCGACGACGCGGCCTCCGGTCGAGACCGTGACGGGGATGCTCTGCCCGTCGTAGCCCGTCGCTCGGACGCCAGCCTGGATCGGAAGCGGGCTCCCGACCGACGCGACGTCGTTCGTCGCGACGCGTTGAAGCCGTACGTCACGGCTCGAGACGCTGTCTCCGGCGACGGCCGTCCAGACAGGCACGGGAAACCGCTCGGCGATGCCGGTTGGGTTGCGGCCGTCGGTCACGCGCCCGTCCGAGACCAGCACGACGCCGCGCAAGTTGCGCCCGGCAAAGTCGGCCTCGACGCGGGCCAAGGCCTCGGTGATGTCCGTCCGCTCGCCCTGAAACGTCAGGCTGTCACCTTCGAGGACGGTGCCTTCGGGGCTCGCCTCGGACGAGAAGCGGTAGAACCGGAGGGCCGCCTCGTCGGGCACGTCCTCGAGGGCGGCCCGGATCTGTTGGGCGGGCGTGGCGCCGCCGGTCCCGAGACGGAGCGACTCGGAGTCGTCGACCAAGACGGCCAAGAGCGGCGGTTCTCCGGTCCGTGTAACGCTCCGCCAGACGGGATCGAGGAGCAACAGCAGAACCAGGAAGAAGGCGCCGAAGCGCAGCGCGGCGAGCGCGACTCGGCGCCCGCCCGAGACCGTCGGCGTGCTGCGGCCGTAGCTCCACCAGGCCAAGGCTCCGGCGGCCACGGCGCTGACAGCCAAAACGACGGGGGAGACGGCGAGCGAGAGGTCCAACGGTGGGGGCGACGGCGGCGGGCGGAACGGCTCCCCAAGATCGGGATTGCGCTAGCCGCGCAGGAACTCCGCGGTGAACACGCCGGGCAAAAGGGCGTGGGGCGTCGTGACCTCGGGGGCTCGGTCACCGCGCCAGTTCACGACCTCGCACTCGGGAGCCAACTCGGCCAGCACCTGCCGGCACCCTCCGCACGGAGATCCACCTGGGGAGGGGACGCACGCGACCGTCACGCGCCGGATCGTCCCGAACCCGAGCGCCGCCGCTCGCACCAAGGCGACGCGTTCGGCGCAGAGGCCCCGCGTCCAGTCGGCCTCGACCTCGACGTTGGCGCCCATCACGCAACGGCCCGATTCGTCCTCGACGAGCGCTCCGACGTGGAAGCCCGAAGCTGGAACGACGGCGTGGTCGGCAGCCTCGAGGGCGAGCGCAGTCGCGGCCTCGAGGTCGGACGGGGCCTCGAGGTCGGGCTCGTTTTCGAGGTCGGCGTGGGGGAGGGAGCCACGCGTCAGGATCGAGCCGTCAGCGACCCAGTCGCCGGGGAACGATTGATGCACGATTGCCGCGTCGGCGTCCTCGAGGTCGCGGTGCAGCGCGACGGCAACGGGCTCGCCACCGGAGTGGAGCGCCAGGGCGACGGCTCCCTGGATCGCGGTGATCGTCAGGGGGAACGACGCGTTCTCGAGGCGGGGCGCTTGGAGGATGCGCCCGTCGGCGAGCAAGACGGCGGCTCCGGCGGGCCGCTGGGAGTACGGGACGTGGGACCGCGCTGCTGCGTCGTGCGCTCGCGCGCGGAGGGTGTCGAGCATGGGCCGCGGTCGTGGGGCTCGTAGCTTACGCCCGCCCTCGAGGGCCTGCCGGAGTGGTGAAAGGGTAGACACAGCAGACTTAAAATCTGCCGGGGCTCACGCCCCGTGCGGGTTCAAATCCCGCCTCCGGCACGACGCCGCGCCGCCGCCCTCGAGGACGAACGGTCAGACCGCCAAGCGCAAGCCGGATGAATCGTCGCCGTAGTGGTCCTGGTTGATCTGGCGGATCATGCGGGCCGCCTCTGCAATCGTACCGTCGCGGAGCTTTACACGTTGGCTTAGCCGGTCGTTGGCTCGTGCGACCGCGTCCTCGAGGTGGCGCTTGTGCTTGTCGACGTAGTCCTGCGGCGTCGCGAACAAGACGAGCCCGCGGCGGATCTCGCCGGTCCCCTCCGCTCGGAGTTGGCCGACCCGGGCGTTCCGCTTTCGGGGGTAGCTGGTCAGTGCCCACTCGTGGTTGAACGCCTCGCGCCAGTCCTCGTCCGGGGTGGCCGACAAGCGGACGACGATCGACGTGATGGCGTCGCCGGCTTGGGACGTGAGAATGGCGTCTTCGTACAGTCCGAGGATCTGAATGGGCATCGACATAGGGCTCCGTGGTGGGGGAGCCGTAACGTCGCGAACTCAGCCGTCGAGGTCACGAGGACGACCTGCGATATGGCCCGTCCTCAGGAAAGCCTCAGACGGGGCTAGCCCCTGACGCCTCCTGTGCGCGGTTCGTAGGGTTCCGACGTGCGCTCGATGGCGGTCAACTCGCCGTCGGCCTCGGCCACAAACACGGCGGCGTAGCCCCAACCCGTCGCCCTCGAGGCCGCCTCCATCGCGTCCGGTCCCGCGAACGCCAGCGGCGTGCCCAAGTCGGCCGGGAGGTCGAGGGCGGTGAGCGTGTCGGCCGCGATGTGCATCGCCGCATCAGAGCGGGCGTCGCCTGTCGCGATGACCAACCCACCGGCGTCGAGCAAGCTGTCGACCGTCCCGGCGCCTTCCCACTCGACGGTCGCCGCGATGTCGGCCTCGGCCAGCACAGGGCTCGCGAGGGCGAACAGCTCGTCGCCGGTCTCGGCTTCAGCACGAGCGCGGACGGTGCCTTCGCCATCGACGACGACGGTCAGCGGGGCGCCGGTGTATCCGAACGCTTGGGC
>NZ_JBARYR010000357.1:0-2575 GCF_049648075.1 Rubrivirga sp.
TCTCGGGGCGGACCTCGAGGGCGAAGAGGGCGTTCCCGCGCGCGTGCAGCACGACGCCCGCCGCGCCCCCCAGGACGACCAGAGCCGACACGACTCGAAGGGCGCGGACCGACCTCGAGGACGGCGATCGTGAAGCCCAGAGCGCAGCGAGAAGCCCGGCGCTTGCCATGACGAACGGGAGCCACTGCGTCCAGCCGTGCCAGTGCTCGACCAGGGCCAACTCGATGGCCGACGCGACGTACGTCACCGACGACGCGAGCAAGAGGAACCGCCGGAGGCCGGCCTCAGCGCTCACCTACTCCGAGAGGTAGATCCGAGCGTCCTCGAGGTCGCGGCCGGTCGCGGCCGCGTACGCCTCTAGAAATGCCTCAGCGCTCGCGTACGGACGTCCAGCCTCGAGTGCGGCGGCCAGATCGGCGTCGACGCCGGGGAGCTGCATCAGCGTCTCGGCATCAGCCGCTTCAAAATCGACTGGCACGAACGCGAACCGCTCGTACTCGGCGATCTGGGCCTCGTCAACGTACTTGCCGATCTCGGCGCGGAACTCCCGCACGCTCGCGTAGGGCCGGTACTCGTCGAACTCGTGCGCCATCCGGTCGCCGACGCCGGGGATCGTCTTAAACTCGTCCTCCGTGGCCGTGTTGAGGTTGACGAGCGCCATGTCGTCGGCCCCGAGGACGGCGCCATCGGCCGTGCCGGGTGCATCGACGGCCCGCTCGACGGCGCCAGCGTCGATCTCGGGCGTGGCCGCGTCGTCGGTGGAGCAGGCCGCGAGGCCCGCGGCGAGGAAGAGGATGTAAAGGCGCATCGGTTCGGTTTGCGTAGTCCGAGAAGGTACCGAGATCGCGGAGCCGCCTCGGCCGTCGCGCGTCGTTGCGTTCCCCGCTCCCGAGACCGTGTACGACGTCCGCAGCTACAAGCCGTCCTACCCGTTCGATCTGATCGTCGAGTTCGCGCGCGACCTCGAGGTCGGCGTCGGGAAGATGAACGAGGTCGGTGGCGACTTGGTGGAAGCCCGCGTCGGCCGCCTGCCGGGCATCGTGCTCGTCCGGCACCCGGACCTGGTCAAAGAGGTTCTGGTCGACCGCAACGCGGACCTGACGAAGGCTCGCGGCCTGCGCCTGGCCCGGGTCATCCTGGGCGACGGGCTGCTCACGAGTGAGGTCCCGGTCCACACCAAGCAACGCAAGCTGATCCTGCCGGCGTTCCACCACAGCCGGCTGCAGAGCTACGGCGACACGTTCGTCGGGCGGAGCGTCCTCGAGGGCGACGCCTGGACCGAGGGGGAGCGGTTCGACGTCGCGGCCTCGATGAACCGGCTCGCCCTGGCAATCGCGGGCGAGACGCTGTTCGGCACCGACGTGCTGTCCCAGGCCGACGCCGTCTCCCAGGCCGTCCACGACGCGATGGCGGCGTTCGACGCGGCCCAGTTCCCGCTCGCCGACAAGCTCCAGTGGCTCCCGACCCACGCCAACCGGACCTCGAAGCGCGCACGCGCCAGCTTGGACGCCGTCGTGTACGACATGATCGAGCAGCGGCGTCACGACCTGGGCGACGACCTGCTGTCGATGCTCTTGGAAGCCCGAGACGAGGACACCGGCGACGGCATGACCGACCTCGAGGTCCGCGACGAGGCGATGACGCTCCTCCTTGCCGGCCACGAGACGACGGCTGTCGCGCTCGCTTGGACGTGGGCGCTCCTGGCCCAGCACCCTGAGGCGGAGGCCGCTCTCCACCACGAGGTCGACGCCCTCGAGGGCGACCCGACGTTCGACGACCTCCGACGCCTGCCCGTCGCTCGGCAGACGTTCGCCGAGGCCATGCGGCTCTACCCCCCCGCCTGGACCGTGGGCCGGGAGGCGGCCCGCGACACGACGCTGGGCGGGCACCCCGTTGCCAAGGGCACGACGGTGTTGTTCGCGCCCTTCCACTTGCACCGCGACTCGCGATTCTGGGACGAGCCCGAAGCGTTCCGTCCCGACCGTCACGTCAAGGGCAACGGACGCCACAAGTTCGCCTACCTCCCCTTCAGCGCCGGCCGACGCGGCTGCATCGGCGAGCAGTTCGCGTGGTCCGAGGCGACGCTCGTGCTCGCAACGTTGGCCCGGCGATGGCGACTCGTCCTCGAGGGCGACGTGCCGGACACTCAGGGATCAGTGACGCTCCGGCCCGCCAGCCCGTTGTGGATGCGCGCCGAGCGGAGGGTTTAGCCGGCACCCCACGTCACAGGGGTGTCACACCCTCCAGCGAAGTTGTGGCATCCCCCCACCGCGACGATGCCGACTCCTCCCCTGGCCACCACGCTTCCGTACGCCACCGATTTCGTCCTCGAGGTGCTGGCGTCGTCCTCGAAGGCGCCGTTCGGACAGCTCTCGTGGGTCGAGATCAACCGGCTCGCGGCCCGGTGGCTGACGCCAGGTGAGGGCGCGACCGACACGACCCAGCTAGGCCACCGCGTCGTGATCGAGATGTCGTCTCACGGCTTGGTGGACGTGGAACTCACGAAGGCCGCCGACGGGCAGCTCATGGTGGACCGCGTCGCCCACCCTCGCTTTTTCGGCCTCGAGGCCGCGAG
>NZ_JBARYR010000358.1:0-2181 GCF_049648075.1 Rubrivirga sp.
GGCGTACGAGATGGCCGTGGCCGTCTGCGACGCCGACGGTCGAGCCGACCCGGCCGAGACCGCGTTCCTCCAGCGCCTGCGCACGGCCCTCGCCCTCGAGGACGCCGCGGCAGACCGCGTCGACATGGCCGGCGACCACCTTGCCAGTCTCGACCTCGAGGACGACACGTTCGACCCCGGGTCAGGTCCGGGACAGACTCTCGAGGCTGTCGCCGTTCCTGTTTCGGCGCCACCGGTCGAGGTCTCCGACCTCGAGGACGATCTCCGTCCGATGATTCTCCGCTACGCCGTGATGAACGGCGCGCTCGAGCTGTTGCCCCAGAAGCTGGCAACACTCGCCGTGGTCCCGATGCAGACCAAGATGGTGTACCGGATCGGGCAGCACCACGGGCACGTCCTCGATGCGGCAAAGGCCAAGGAGCTGCTGGGCGCGGTCGGACTCGGGCTGACGTCGCAGGTCGTGGAGACCTACGCGCGTGGGTTGCTGGGCGGGCTCATGGGGAAGGCGGCCAAAAAGTCGCTCGGCAAGAAGAAGGGGAAGAAGGCCAAAAAGATGGCGGCGGCAGCGACGGGCTCGGCGTTCCAGTTTGCCGCGACCTACGCCCTCGGCCACGCGGCCGATGCGTACTACGCCGGTGGCCGACGGTTGAGCGCGGACGGGCTCCGAGCGTTGTTCGACCGTCAACTCGAGGACGGGAAGGCGCTGTACCAGCAGCACCGCCCGGCCATCGAGCGCCAGGCGCAGTCGACGGATCTGCCGTCGCTGCTCGGACAACTCCGCTCCGGTGGCGCGTCGCTCGTGCCGGGGCTGTAGGTCCCGTCCTCGAGGACGAATGGTCCGTTCGCATCCTCGAGGTCGCCTACGAAGCTCCTATTCCGGGGGGAGCAGGGTCCTCGGATTCTTCGGCACGGGCCGGAATGCAGACAAGCACAAACCGTCATTCCCGCGGAGGCGGGACCGCGAAGCGAAGGCGCAGCCAATCCAGGGAGGGCGAGCACCATGCCACACGAGTCCTGGATCCCCGCCTCCGCGGGGATGACTCAGTCGTTAGAACGTCGCCTGCTGAGACACCCGAGGGGCACCCGGTCTTGTTTGGTTTCCAACCTCGTGGTAACGCCCTCGAGGTCGAACCGGTCGCGTCCTCGAGGACGGGTCAGCCGCCCAGGCGGAGGCGGACGGCGTCGAGAGAGTCCTCTTGGGCCACCAGCGTGACCTCGTCGCCGCGGTGCAGGACCGTGTGGCCGCTCGGGACGACGGCGCTCCCATCGCGCGAGACGGCCAGGAACAACACGTCGAGCGGCAGGCGGAGCTCGCGGAGCGGCACGCCCTCGAGGTCGGGGTTGGTGACACGGACTTGGGCGACCGATCGGTCCGCCGAGCGGCGGAGCAACAGAGCGGCGGATTCGGGCGCAGAGACGGCCTGCTCGAGAAGGGTCACCATCGCCGTGCCGGGGTCGACGACGAACGCGCCCAACTCCTCGAACGCCGCTTGGCGCTGACTGTTAGCCGGGCGGACGACCAACCGCTCGACCCCGTAGCGCTCGGACGCGAACCGCAACGCGCGCAGGTTCTGGGCGTCGTCGGGCAGGAGGGCGACGACGGCCGCCGTCTTGTCGGTCATCAACTCGTCGAGGACGACCTCGTCGACGGCTGGGATGTGGCGCTCGTCGACGTCCTCGGCGGCCAGGCGCTCGACGTGCTCGGCGTCGGGGTCGGCCATGACGACGGTCCAGCCGTCGCGGCCGAGCGACCGAGCCAGGGCGACCGACTGGCTCTCGACGCCCAGAATGAGCACGCCACGAGCCTCGTCGGCGGGCGTTGAGCCGGGCTCGTTGGTCTCGCCGGCGCGTCGCAACGCGGCCTTGAGGAAGAGCGGGCCGAAGATCTCGTTCAGCACCACGACCGAAATGATCAGCGTCGCGAACGCCGTCCCGAGCTCTGGGAACTGGACGGCCACCTCGCGCGCCAGGCCCAACGCGATGCCGGCCTGGGTGATGAAGGCCATCCACGAGAACCGGCGCTCGGCTGCCGGCTCGCCTGCGAGGGCCGATCCAGTCGCGGCGCCGGCCGCGATGCCGATGGCCCGGACGACGAAGAGGGCACCTGCGAACGGCAACGTCGCCCACAGGATGTCGAGCTTGAGCGCGAGACCGGTGATCGTGAAGAACGCGACGTAGACC
>NZ_JBARYR010000359.1:0-1880 GCF_049648075.1 Rubrivirga sp.
CCGTCCGGTTGAGCGCCTCCATCGAGCGGAGAAGCGGGATCTTGTGGTCGAGGGCCTCGCCGGTCCACGACGCAAAGGCCGTCGGGATGCACAGCGTGGCGACGTCGTTGTGCTCGACGATGAACGCGGGGCTGGTCGGGTCGTAGGCCGTGTAGCCGCGGGCCTCGAACGTGGCGCGCAGGCCGCCGCCGGGGAAGCTGGACGCGTCGGGCTCGCCCTGGATCAGGTTCTTGCCCGAAAACTCCGCCACGGCGCCGCCGCCGGCGTTGGGCGTGATGAACGAGTCGTGCTTCTCGGCCGTCCGGCCGGTCAGTGGCTGGAACCAGTGCGTGTAGTGGGTCGCGCCGTGCTCGACGGCCCACTCCTTCATGGCGAGCGCGACGGCGTCGGCGACGGTCTCGTCGAATGGGTCGCCGTTGGAGATGGTGGCGGTCAGCTTCTTGTAGACCGACTTCGGGAGCCGGGACTTCATCTGGGCCAGGCCAAACGTGTTCTGGCCGAAGATCTCCTCGACGTCGCGGGATGGGGTGGCGGGCATGGTGTGGGGAGGGTGAGTCTGTGCGGTGTTCGGCCTCGAGGACGAGACCGGGAAGGGTAGGCGTCATCGAGGACGCATCGAGGCCGGAGCCGACCTCGAGGACGATCAGTGGGTCGGGGGGAGCGTCATCGGCTCAGACGGGAGGTAGGTCGTCTCCTTGTGCGTGGACAAGACCAGGCTGGTCCGCGTCCCACGGACGCCGGGCACGCCCTGGAGGCGGGCGAGCAGCTGCTCCAGGCCGGTCGTGTTCTTGACGCGGACCTTGAGGACATGGCTGCCGTCGCCAGTCACGGAGTGGAGCTCTTGAACCTCGTCGAGGGCGGTGACCGTCTCGATAAACTCCGGGTAGTGATCGCTCCCGACGGACTGGACGAACACGAACGCGGTGACGTCCCAGCCCAGCCGCTTGGCGTCCACGGTGGCTCGAAAGCCGGTCGTGACGCCGCGCGCCTCGAGCTTGCGCATCCGGTCCGAGACGGACGGGATGGACAGCCCGACGGCCTCGGCGATCTCGGTCCGCTTGATGCGGCCCCGGCGCTGCAAGAGGTCGAGGATCTGGACGTCAATGGCGTCGAGCTTTTCCAAGGGCGAGGCGAGGGGTCGAATGGCTGAGAGCTCAACCTACCGCGCTATTGGAAGCTGATCCATCCTGATGCCTCACTTTCTACGGTATTAGGCAGAGTTCATAAACTGTATGTGCCTTCTGTGCACCGTTGAGCCTTCGCCCTCGAGGTCGGACCTGTGTGGCGGTCTGGCCGCCGACGGGCGTTCTGGCGTCTCTGTGTAGTGTAGCCGCCGTCGAGGTCGGCGGTAGTTTGCGTGTCCGGGCTCGTAGCACAACGGTTAGTGCAGTCGGCTCATAACCGAACGGTTGCAGGTTCAAATCCTGCCGAGCCCACCCGAGCGCCTAAAGCTGCGCGTGGGCGCGCACGAACAGCCGTGGCCCCAGCGTCGCGCCCAACGGGTGCGTCTGCTCGTCGGAGCCGAGCACGTTGCGGCCGCCGAGCGACACGCGGAGCCGGTCGCCCCAGACGCGCTTGCTCAAGCCGAGGTCGAGGAGCACGTAGCTCGGCGTCTCACCCTCGGCCCAGTCCGTGCCGTCCACGACCTCGAGGCGGCTCCACAGCGCGAGCCGGTCGTCGGGGCGGACAGCGGCGTCGAGCCACGCCCTCGAGGACGAGACACGGTCCCAGGCCTCGAGGAACGAGGGCGTCCCACCGAGCGCGCCCTGTGACCGCGCCCCGGCGCCGACCTCGAGGACGAACCCGACCCACCGTGCGGATCCCCAGCCCGACAGCGCGGAGCCGTCGGCTTCGAGGTCGGAGACGGCGCGACTCTGCTG
>NZ_JBARYR010000360.1:0-3716 GCF_049648075.1 Rubrivirga sp.
GTCCGGCGGCGTCTGGGCGTAGAACGCCTCGAGGGCGGCGAACAGCTCGGGGTGGTGGCGCCGCAGACGCGCGGGCCGCTCAAAAAACTGCTCGGTCGCGACGGCGAACAACTCGGCCGGCGCCGAGGCGGCGTAGGAGCGGAGGACGCCGTCGCCTCGGGCGGCGCGGCGCATCTCGCGGCGCATCAGATCAAGCCACGCGTCGGCGGAGCGCGGGTCGAGGAACGAGGGGATACCGTCGGCCTCCCAGCCCTCGAAGTCGAAGATGTGGGCGAGCTCGTGGAGGACGACGTTGCTCCCGTCCTCGAAGGCCCAGCCCCGCGCGACGGCGGCCGTCGACAGCACGATCGGCCCCTGGCTGTGGACCATCCCGTCGAAGACGCCGGCCTCCTCGTCACCGTAGGCCTCGTCGAACGTGTCGGGGACGAACAGGACCGTGCGCTCGGTCGGGAGCTCCCAGTCGGGGTGGCCGTGGAGCAAGACGGCTGCACCCGCCGCGACAGAGAGCTGGAGGTCGTCGGTCAGCGTGGCGCCGCCCGCGGCCTCGAAGCGCAACCCGTCGAGGGCGAACAACACGTCGCGGACGAACCGTCGGCGATCGGCCTCAGAGGCGACGGCGTAGATGCGGACGTGCTGCTCGAGCCACTCCAGACTCGAGGCCGGGAGGGCCGTTCGGGCGATGCGGATCCGCCGGAGCGGCTTGCGAAGTGCCCAGAGCAAGATTGCGATCCAGACGCCCAGACCCACGAGCCACCCTGCCCCGCCCTGCCGCTCGGCCACGAGGCCAGCCAAGAGCGCGGCCATCGCTCCTCCAATCGCGGGGACGGTGAGGTCGGCGGGTCGAAATGCGCGCATGGAAACGAGGACGGCGGGGATACCGACACGCCGGTGCGAGTTTAGGAGAGGCCACTCTTCGGCATCTGACACCGGGACGTTGCGCCTCGTTCTCATACCCTCGAGGACGTCGCACCCTTCGCGTCGCCTTCTCGGATGTGGTGGATCCGGCGTTGGTCTTCAGCGTCATTGCAATAACGGCAAAACTACCTATGCAGCACGTCTCCTTGGCGCCCGACGATCCGGAGCAGTCGATCCCGCTCTTGACGCCCGACCAGGAGCGCGAGATGCACTCGGCGGAGCTCCCCGACACGCTCCCCATCTTGACCCTCCGCAACACGGTCCTGTACCCCGGCGTCGTGCTCCCGATCACGGTGGGTCGCGACGCCAGCTTGAAGCTCGTCAAGGATGCGTACGCTGGAAACCGGCTGGTCGGCGTGGTCGCGCAGAAGCGTGCCGAGGTCGAGTCCCCGGGACCAGACGACTTGTACAAGATCGGCGCAGCGGCGACGATCCTCAAGCTGATCAAGATGCCGGACGGGTCGGTCTCGATCGTGATCCAAGGCAAGCGCCGCATCGAGGTCGAAGAGTACACCCAGCACGAGCCGTACCTCGAGGCCAAGGTCCACCCCATCGACGAGGTCGAGGCGAGCGACGTCGATCCGGCCGAGCTCGACGCACGGATTCGCTCGATCAAAGAGCTCGCGGTCCACATCGTCAACCTGTCGCCGAACCTGCCCAGCGAGGCCGCCTACGCGATCCAGAACATCGAGAGCCCCGGGTTCTTGGTCCACTTTATCGCGTCGAACCTCCAGATCGAGGTCGAGAAAAAGCAGGAGCTCTTGGAGACCCGGCCTCTCTTGGACCGGTCCCAACTCGTCCTCGATCACCTAGAGAACGAGGTCCGGGTCTTGGAGATCTCCGAAGAGATCCGGTCCAAGGTCAAGACAGACGTCGACCAGCAGCAGCGGGAGTTCTTCCTGCGCCAGCAGCTCAAGGCGATCCAGGATGAGTTGGGCGAGACCGAGGGCTCGAGCCGCGACGCGGACGAGCTCCGAGACAAGCTCCGCGAGAAGCGGGACGACCTGCCCGAGGCCGTCATCGAGACGCTGGAGAAGGAGCTCACCAAGCTGGCCCGCACCAATCCCGCAAGCCCCGAGTACGGCGTCGTCCGCAACTACGCCGAGACGATCCTGGACTTGCCGTGGGACCACACGTCCGACGACAAGCTCGACATCGCCCGCGCCGAGTCCGTCCTCGAGGACGACCACTACGGCCTCGAGGACGTTAAAAAGCGGATTCTCGAGTACCTCGCCGTCTTGAAGCTCAAGGGCGACATGAAGGCGCCCATCCTGTGCTTCTACGGCCCGCCGGGCGTCGGCAAGACGTCGCTGGGCAAGAGCATCGCGAGAGCGTTGGGACGGGAGTTCCACCGGATCTCGCTCGGTGGCGTCCGTGACGAGGCCGAGATCCGAGGGCACCGGCGGACGTACATCGGCGCGTTGCCCGGCCGGATCATCCAGGGGCTCAAGCGGGCCGGGACGAGCAACCCGGTCTTTATGCTCGACGAGGTCGACAAGCTCGGGACAGACTTCCGGGGCGATCCGGCGTCGGCCCTGTTGGAGGTACTGGACCCGGAGCAGAACGACAGCTTCAACGACCACTACCTCGAGCTCGACTACGACCTGTCGCGGATCCTGTTTATCGCGACGGCCAACTACCTCGACTCGATCCCAGCGCCGCTGCGGGACCGGATGGAGGTCATCGAGATCAACGGCTACACGCCGTCCGAGAAGCTGGCCATCGCCCGCAAGTACCTCGTGCCCCGGCAGCTCGAGCGCAACGGGCTGAGGGACGACCAGTTCACGATCACCGACGACGCGCTGCTGTTGCTGGTCGAGGGCTACACGCGCGAATCGGGCGTCCGTCAGCTCGAGCGGACCGTCGGATCCGTGGTGCGGAGCGTCGCGAAGGACGTCGCCCTCGAGACTGCGGAGCGTGGAGACGTGAGCGCGGACGACGTCAAGGAGCGGATCGGGGCGCGGAAATTCTTCAACGACGTGGCCGAGCGGACCGAAGTCCCCGGCGTCGCGACCGGCTTGGCGTGGACGCCCGTCGGCGGCGACATCCTGTTCGTCGAGGCGAGCGTAAGCCGGGGCACCGGCCGCATGACGCTGACCGGCAAGCTCGGCGACGTGATGAAGGAGAGCGCCCAGGCGGCGCAGTCTTGGATCCGCTCCCACGCCGACGACCTGGGCATTCCCGACGACGCGTTCCGCTACTGGGACCTGCACGTCCACGTCCCGGCCGGCGCGATCCCGAAGGACGGACCGAGCGCGGGCGTCGCGATGACCGCGGCCCTGGCCTCGATCTACACGCGTCGCCGCGTCCGGCATGATGTCGCGATGACGGGCGAGATCACATTGCGTGGGCTGGTCCTGCCGGTCGGCGGGATCAAGGAGAAGGTGCTCGCCGCTCGCCGCGCCGGCATCTCGACGGTCGTGCTCCCGGAGAAGAACCAGAAGGACGTCGAGGAGATCAAAGACGAGGCCGTCGAGGGCTTGGAGGTTCACACGGTCAAGCGGATCACCGAGGCGCTCGACCTGCTGCTCGAGGCCAAGGCCCTCGAGGACCCCGTCGAGCTGTTCACCGTCCTCGAGGCCGACCGCCAACCCGTGCTGGCTGGCGACGGCGCGCCGCTGGTCGTCACAAACGAGCCGTCCTCGACGGACTAAACAGACGAAGCCGGCGACCTCGAGGCCGTGCGTCCCGTGAGGGCTACCTCGAGGCCGCCGGGAGCCGCCACACTGACGCCACCGCGAGCGCCGCCGCCAACGCCATCATCCCGGGCGCGAGCAGCGGGTTGCCGCCCGTCGCCGCCT
>NZ_JBARYR010000361.1:0-1734 GCF_049648075.1 Rubrivirga sp.
GGCCGAGCTCGATCACGTCGGCGCGCTTGGTAGTGAGGATGACGACCGCCGCGCCCTGGTCGGGGAGCACGCCCAGGAATGATGCGAAGCCGCCGGTCCCGCCGTCGTGGACCGCCATCGAGGACGACCCGACCGGGACGAGGTGCCACCCCAGTCCGACCGTCCTGCCGTCGCCGACCTCGACGCGGGGCTCGAGGGACAAGCGGATCGCGTCGGCCAGAGGGGTCGCGTCGGGATCGAGAGCGGCCTGGGCCAAGGTGAGGAGGTCCGCGGCCGTCGAGCGCCAACCGCCGGCGCCGACGGTGGGCTCGAGGAACGTCCAGCGTGGCGTCGTTCGGTCCTGGGCATCGTAGCCCTCGACGAACCGGTCCTCGAGGGCGCGCGGGACGTCGACGAACGTGTCCTCGAGGCCGAGCGGGTCGAGGACGCGGTCGCGGACGACGTCGGCGTAGGATCGGCCAGCGTCCCTCGCGAGTGCGAACCCTAGGAGGCCGGCGCCCGCGTTCGAGTACTCATACCTCTGGCCCGGTGGCGTGGCGGGGCGCGCGTCCTCGAGGAAGTCGTAGAGCAGGCCGGCGTCGTAGAGGCTGAACGGGTTCATGACGTCGGCGCGGGCGAACGCGTTGGCCGCCATCCGAGGCAGGCCGGACGTGTGCGTCGCGAGGTCCACCAGCCGGACCGGGCCGTCCGGGTGGGCGCCGACGCGCCGCGTCTTCGGTAGCAAGACGGCGACGGGGTCCTCGAGGTCGAGGTCACCCCTCGTGACGGCCTCCGCCAACGCGAGCGACGTGAGCACCTTCGAGATCGAGCCGATCTCGTAGATCGTGTCCTCGTCCGGCGCCGCCCCGTCCTTCGCTCCGCCCACGCCGACGACGAACCGTTCGCCCTCGACGACGATGCCGACGACCAGCGACGGGAGCGCTCCGTCCTCGAGGGCGGACTGCGCGAGCGAATCGAGCGGGATCGGCTGGGCGCTCGCGGCGGCTGTCGCGATCAGGGAGATGAGGAAGTAGCGCACGTCGGGACTCGGAGGGGTGGGGAAGATCGCGGGATCCGCCACGGAACGGCGTCGCCCTCGAGGCCGGACGGTCTGGTGGGCTCGTTGCTGGGGTCCCGGTGGTCTTGCGCGGCCATCGACCCGTCCTGCCACGCACGGGTGGCCCCTCAGCACCGGGCGGGGACAATCCCTAGACACCGCTCAGGCCCTCTCTTGCTCCTCTGTCGCGTAGCGTGAGGCCGTCAGGTTCCCCCTCTCCCTCGCCCTGTCTGTGTCCGTCCGCGTCGCTCGTCTCGCCCCGTTTGGGTCCCCGTCCGATGGTCTCCAGGCGACCGTCGTCGTCCCGGCCCGCAACGAAGAAGCGAGCCTCCCGGCTCTCGTCGCCGCTTTGGAGGACGTCCGCCGTCCCGGCAGCTGGGGTCGCGACGCCCTCGAGGTCCTGGTCCTGCTCAACAACTGCACGGACGGCTCGGAGCGCGTTGCCCGTGAGCTGGCGACCTCGAGGACGTGGCTCCGCGTCGCCCACGTCGATCTTCCCGCCGAACACGCCCACGTCGGCCGCGCGCGGCAGATCCTGTTCGACACGGCCGCGGCCCGGCTCCTCGAGGTCGGCCGTCCCGACGGTCTAATCCTGTCGACCGACGCCGACAGCCGCCCCGCCCGCGACTGGCTTGCCGAGACCGTCCTCGAGGTCGAGGCCGGCGCCGACGCGGTGTTCGGCCGGATCGGGCTGGTGC
>NZ_JBARYR010000362.1:0-3341 GCF_049648075.1 Rubrivirga sp.
CCCTCGACGGCGCTAACCGGGCGCTGTAGGTTTCGACATGCGCATCGCCGACATCGACCTCGGAACCAAACCGCTCCTCCTCGCCCCGATGGAGGACGTGTCCGATCCGCCGTTCCGCATTCTGTGCAAGCGGTACGGCGCCGACATGCTGTACACCGAGTTTATCTCGGCCGGCGGACTCGCGTACGGCGCCCAGGGCTCGGTCCAGAAGCTCGAGTTCTACGAAGAGGAGCGACCCGTCGGCATCCAGATTTTCGGCGGCGAGATCGACCAGGTGGCCGACGCGGCCCGGATCGCGGACGCCCAGAACCCGGACTTGATCGACATCAACTTCGGGTGCCCGGTCAAGAAGGTCGTCTGCAAGGACGGCGGCGCCGGCATCCTGCGCAACCTGCCCAAGATGGAGGCCATCACCCAAGCCGTGATCGAGGCGTCCTCGAGGCCGGTGACGGTCAAGACGCGCCTGGGTTGGAACGACGAGTCGATCCAGATCGAGGACGTGGCCCGGATGCTCGAGTCGACCGGCGTCGCGGCGTTGGCAGTCCACGCTCGGACGCGGGCTCAGATGTATCGCGGCGACGCGCGCTGGGAGTGGCTGCCACTCATCAAGGGCGCGCTCCGTGACATCCCGCTCATCGGCAACGGCGATGCCTCGAGCCCGGAGCGCGTCCGCGACATGTTCGACCAGACCGGCGTCGACGGCGTGATGATCGGGCGCGGCGCCATCGGCAACCCGTGGATCTTCCGGGAGGCCAAGAGCTTCCTCGAGGTCGGTGAGGTCCACGACCCGCCGTCGTGGGAGGAGCGGATCTCGGTCGTGGCCGAGCACCTGACGCTAAAGTGCGCGTGGCTCGGCGAGCGCAAAGGCGTGTTGGAGATGCGGCGGATGTACGGCGGCTACTTTAAGGGCCACCGCGGCGCCAGCCAGCTCCGGATGCGCCTGATGGAGTTCAAGGACCGCGACGGCGTCCTCGAGGTCCTGCACAACTGGCGGCCCGAGGACGAAGAGACGTCCGTGCCCGTCGCGCGCGCCGTTCGACCTGCGATCCCAGCTCGGCTCCCTCGCAAGGCGACGCTGCCGACGGCGTGACGGTCACGGAGGAGCGGTTCGACGATCACTCGGACCCCGGCGCCGAGTTCTCCTACCGCTACGTCGGGACGATCTCCCGATCCGAGGACGAGGGCCGCATTCTGATCGCACGGGCCTACGACGACACGCCAAAGCGCATCAGCTTCATGCGCTGGCAGGACGCCCGGTTTGGCGGACGTCGACCTCGAGGACGCGTGTTCGACCGGGCTGTGCGCTACGCGCGTGAGGCGCTGGGCAAGACCGACGTTCGGTTTTTCGGGCATCGAGGCTACGTCCGCGTCGAAGGCTGAAAGCTTCGTCGTCCTCGAGGGGGGATCGATGCGAGAAGGCCTGTCGACCTCGAGGGCGGACGGGCGTAGACTGAGGCACGGATCCTTTCGACTCATGCGCACTGTTCTCGTCCTCGCTGCCGCGCTCGCGGCGCCTGCCTTCGCCCAGACCACGCTCGTCCATTGTGGGACGCTGCTCGACCCGGCGACCTCGATGGAGCCGATGACCGAGCGGACCGTCGTCGTGCGGGACGGCGTCGTGTCCGAAATCAACGAGGGGTATCGCGCACCGATGACGTTCGAGAACGACCCGGACTACCGCGAGGCCGTCGTCGACCTGCGGGACGCGACGTGCATGCCGGGACTCATCGACAGCCACACGCACCTGACGGGCGAGAGCCGCAAGGGCGGCTACATCGACGACTTCCGCCTGACCGCGGCCGACCGCGTTCTTCAGGCCGTCGCGTTTGCGCGCTCGACGCTGATGGCCGGGTTCACGACCGTCCGCGACGTCGGCGGCGATGAGGGCGCGGACTACGCGCTGCGCGATGCCATCGCACGCGGCGATGTCGAGGGGCCGCGCATGTTCGTGGCCGGCAAGAGCCTGTCGATCTCGGGTGGCCATGCCGACCCGACCAATAGCTACCGCGAGGACATCGTCGGCGTGCCGGACGAGCGGCAGGGCGTCGTGGACGGGACGGACGCGGCGGTCCGCGGCGTCCGAATCGCGATCCGGCGCGGCTCGGACCTGATCAAGTTCACGGCAACGGGCGGCGTGCTGTCGCTCCAGGGCGACGGCTCGGGCGCTCACTTCTCTGAGGCCGAGATGCGAGCCATCATCGAAACGGCCAACAGCCGCGGCCTGACCGTCGCGGCTCATGCGCACGGCGACGAAGGCATGCAGATGGCCGTCCGCGCCGGCGTCTCGTCCATCGAGCACGGGACCTACATGTCCGACGAGACGATGGCGATGATGCGCCAGGCCGGCACCTACTTGGTGCCGACGATCACGGCCGGCAAGTCGGTCGCGGACTCGGCCCGCATCGAGGGCTACTACACGCCCGTCGTGACCCAGAAGTCGCTGACCATCGGCCCGCTCATCCAGGACACGTTCCGCCGCGCCTACGAAGCCGGCGTCCCGATCGCGTTCGGCACCGACGCCGGCGTCTTCCGCCACGGCCGCAACGCCTTGGAGTTCGTCTACATGGAGGAGGTCGGCGTGCCGTTTATGGAGTCGCTCCGCACGGCGACCGTCAACGCGGCCGACCTGCTAAACCAGACCGAGCGGCTCGGCGCGCTTCAGCGTGGCTTCGCCGCCGACATCGTCGCCGTCCAGGGCGCCCCCCTCGAGGACGCGTCGGCCATGCTCGACGTGTCGTTCGTGATGAAGGACGGCCACGTCCACAAGCTCGACGGCGTGTTCGTGCCGTTCGAGCTCCGGGCGCGCTAGCGTCCTCGAGGTCGAGTCCCGGTAGGTTCGATCAGGGCTCGACGGCGATCGACCATCGCGCCTGCGCCGGCCCGGACCGCGCCGAGATGACCGCGTGGCCCGGGGTCACGGCCTCGATGACACCGTCGTCGGAGATCGTTGCGACGGTCGGCTCGGATGAGGACCAGGTGACCTCTGGCGGCGGTGGGCGGTCACACTCGTTCATGATGTCGAGTTGCCCGGCGTGAACCTCAAGGACGTCGCCGACCGTGAGGTCGCCTTGGGTGTTCCGCTCCTCCCAGATGCACAGCGGCGGACCCCAGCGGCACCCCGGTGAGCAGAGAAGAAGGGTGAGAGCGCAGAGAGCTCGGGACGCGACCGCCATCCTGTGATACGGAGGTGTCGCGAGACCATACGTCCTCGAGGCCGGCTGCGAAAGTCTCTTCCGCCTCTGCATTCGCCCGCCGCGCACGGCGAGAGCGGGGAGGACAACACGGAGGGGCGGAGCACGGTCCTTACGTCGTGCCCAGGCGTCCCGGCGTGCCTCCCATGT
>NZ_JBARYR010000363.1:0-2490 GCF_049648075.1 Rubrivirga sp.
CGGGCCGGACCTCGAGGATGCGTACGCGGAGGCGCTCGCGGCGATGGCCGACGACCTCAACACGCCCATCGCGCTCGCGGCCGCGCTCCGTGGCGCATCGGCCGTCGTCAAGGCCGACCGGGCAGAGCCGCTGAGCGGAGCATCCTCGAGGTCGGCCAAGGCGTTCTTGGACCGGGCCGACGCGCTGCTGGGCATCGTCCGGTCCCAGGCTCCCGCCCTCGAGGTCGCGTCCGACGACGACTTCGAGGCCGAGGTGGACGCCCTCCTTCAGCAACGAGAGGAGGCCCGCGCGGCCAAGGACTGGGCTCGCGCCGACGAGATCCGCGCCCGAGTGGACGCGTTGGGCGTCGAGGTCATGGACACGCCGTCTGGGCCGACGTGGCGCCGCGCCTAGCCTCGAGGCCGAGGCCGCATCACAGGTCGGTCTGTTCGCCCGCGAGGTCGCCCCCCGAGACAGTCTCTCTTTCACCCCACGACTTCTGATGCCCCTCGACGCTTCCGATTACTCCGCCCTCGAGGGCGGTCTGGTTCGCATGCTGGATCGCCTCCAGGCTGAAGGGACCGCGACGAAGGACCTCGAGGCCGATCAGTACCTGCGCGACGAGCCGGCGGCCGTGGTGCTCGGCCTGCTCTACGACCAGCGCGTCCTGGCCGAGACGGCGTTCCTCGGTCCGTTCCGGCTCCGCGAGCGGCTGGGCCACCTCGACCTGCGCCAGATTGCGGACATGGACCGAGAGGCCTTCTCCGAGGTGTTCGTGCAGTCGCCCGCGATCCACCGGTTCACGAATAAGATGGTGGACACGACGCAGTCCGTCGCCCGGTCCATCGCCGACGACTACGACGGCGACGCGTCGCAGCTCTGGGCCGATGGCGACAACGCGACCGTCGAGCGCCGACTTCGAAAGCTTCCTGGCTTCGGACCGCAAAAGGCTGCGAAGCTCAAGTACTGCCTCTACTACTTCGGGCACCGTGACTTAAGCGAGCCGGACGAGGGCTAACGGGCGGTCGCGGTCCGTGTGAAACCGCTTACCTCCCGAACCGCTGAGCACCCGCCGCGTTGGGAGGGGCGCCATGCCCCACCTCGACGTCCCCCCCTGGGCCTGGGTCGCGTTCAACGCTTACGTGATCGCGCTCCTCCTGCTGGACCTCCTCGGGTTCAACAAGAAGGCCCACGTGATCCATTGGCGTGAAGCCGCCTGGCTCTCGGCGTTCTTCGTCGCCGCCTCGCTCGCGGTCAACGCGGTCATCTGGTGGGCCGGCAACGAGCAAGGCCTGGGGAACGGGCCGGGGCTCACCTTCCTGACGGCGTACCTCGTCGAGAAGTCGCTCTCGGTCGACAACCTGTTCGTGATCGCGGTGCTGTTCGGGTACTTCGCCGTCCCGGCCCGCTATCAGCACCGGGTGCTGTTCTGGGGCATCTTCGGCGCGATCGTGATGCGCGCGTTCATGATCCTGTTGGGCGTCGCGTTGGTGGACCGGTTCCACTGGGTGCTCTACATCTTCGGCGCGTTCCTCGTCCTGACGGGACTTCGGATGTTCCGCGAGGTCGAAGAGGAAGAGGACTTGTCCCAGAACAAGGTGCTCAACCTGTTGCGCCGCGTGATCCCGGTGACGAAGGAGTACCACGAGGAGCACTTCTTCGTCCGCCACAAAGGCAAGCTGATCGCGACGCCGCTGTTCTTGGTCCTGGTCATGATCGAGCTAACGGACGTCGTGTTCGCGGTCGACTCGATCCCGGCCATCCTGGGGATCACGACCGATCCGTTCCTGGCCTACTCCTCGAACATCCTGGCCGTCGTCGGGCTGCGGGCGCTGTACTTCCTGCTGGCCGGCGTCATCGAGCGGATCCGCTACCTCCACCTGGGGCTGGCTGCCGTGCTGGTCTTTATCGGCGCCAAGATGCTGCTGGAGCCGTTCCTGGAGGGTTGGGGCATCCACATCCCGACGTGGGTCTCGCTGGTCGTCGTGACGTCGTGCATCACGGGCGCCGCGCTGTTCTCGTGGCTCGCCACCGTCCGCGAGCGGCGCGCTGTCATCGCGCCCCCGCCGGGAGCCCCGACACCGCCGGGGCAGCCCGACATCCCAGACGTGCAGGGCGACGGGACGGCGACCGAGGCCCCCGTCATCGACCGGGAAACGTAGCGGCTCCGCGTCCTCGAGGACGGCTACTCGACCTCGATGACGAACACGTGGTGGAGGTGACCCGGCCGCGTCGAGACGTGCGACCGGCCGCTTGGGCGCCCGCCCGTCGCCATCGAGGTCGAGATGGCGGTGTGTCCGGTTTGGGCCGCTGGAGCGGTCGTGATCGTGTGCGTCTGGCCCGGCGCGTTGGGGTCGTAGACCTCGAGGACGGCGCTGAGCGCCCCGGTCCGGTCGATGCCGAACGCGACCACCTGGTGGAGCGAGAACGGATCGGGGGCGTCGCCCACCAGCCCTAGGACGACGGGACGGCCGCCCTCGAGGGCGGCCTCGGTGCGGTCGAGCTCGGCC
>NZ_JBARYR010000364.1:0-2140 GCF_049648075.1 Rubrivirga sp.
ACCGCAGGTTGACGGCCATCGTCCGGTACCACGACGCCAGCCAGTCTTCGAGGCCGCCCTCGAGGGGTGCGCGGGCGAAGATGCCCGCGTTCGCGATCACGACGTCGACGCGGCCCATCCGCGCGACGACCTCGTTCCACAGCGACTGCCCGGCGCCTGCGACCTCGAGGTCGGCGCCGAAGGCGCGGCTGCCGTTTCCGATGGCCAGGGCGAGGGCTTCGGCGGCCTCCTGGTTCCGTCCGTAGTGGAGCGCCACACGCGCGCCCGATTCACCGAGCCGCCGCGCCACGGCGTGGCCGATCCCGCGACTCGCTCCCGTCACCAAGGCGACGCGCCCTCCCAGATCGACCGTCACTCGGCCGACCGCTCCATGTGCAGGACCAGCCCGCCGGGATGGCGAAGCTCGAGACGCCCGTCCTCCATGATCTGGTAGACGACTGGCTGGTCGTCGCTGTCGGTGATGATGCGGCCCGAGGCGGTCTCGAAGTCAAAGGTCTGCTCGCGCTCGATCGTTTCCAGGTCCTGCATCAGCGTCATCGTGACGTGCCCCGTGCCGTCGGCATCGAACACGCACGTCATCGCCTCTACGTCCGCCCCCATCTCACCGATCCTGCCGCCGTCCTCGACGCGGTCGAGCGTCCACGTCCCCACCAAGAGGGGATCGACCAGATCGACGGCCGGTGCGGCCTCGAGGGAGTCGGGCACGACCTCGATGGAGGCCTGTGCGAGGACGGGAGCGGACACGAGGAGGGCGAAAACGAGCGCGCGCATAGTGGTAAGGCGGGTCAGAAGGTCAACGGAATGTGCCCCATCGTTCGTGCGGCCTCGAGGGCTTTCGTTCGTGAAATCGTCAGTCTCCGATGCGGTCTAGGACGGTCCGTTCACCATCGGCCTCGACAACGAGTCGAAGGACGTTGTCCTCGCTGCGTGCGAACGTGTACCGCGCCGGGTCGTCGCCCAGGAGGAGGTACGGTCCCGCGACGAGGTAGTCGCCTTCATCGAGGTCGTCGCCTTCGCGGACCTCGGCGCGGCTGTCGGGGCGAAACCGGACGGCGAACGGCTCCCCGTCACGGACGCCGCTCCACGACCCGAACAGGCCCGGATCCAAGACGAGCCTTGGATCCACCTCTCGGAACGACAGGACCGAGCCGGATCTGGGGTTCCGGACCTCCAGAAACGTCCCGTCGCGCTCGGCCTCGAGGATGGACGTCTGGTTGTTCTCGCGGACGACGAGTTGGCCGTCGGAGACGACGTACCGGCCGCGCTCGAACCGGCCGCTGAGCTCGCCGTCGTCGGGGTCGAGGAAGACGTAGACGGCGTCGATCTCGTCGTCGGTGATGGTCAGCCGCGCGAACACGAGCGCGTCCTCGATGGGCACGTTCGCGGAGCCGGTCAGCTCCCAGGTCCCGGCCACATCAGCGCCCTCGAGCGCGGGCTGCGCCCAAACGGGAACGGCGACGGCGAGCAGGCAGACGAGACGGAGCGTCGAGGTCGGCATAGGTCGCGGTTGGACGCCGCCCTCGAGGCCGGGGTCCTTATTGAATGCGGTGGAGCACCACCCGAGTCGGTCCGGCGCCCGCATCCGGCATGCTCAGGGTGAGCACGTCGCCCTCGAGGTGCGGTTGTCCAAGTCCCCCGTAGCCTGCCACGCCATCCTCTGAAGGAAGGCAACTGATCACGTTCTCGATGGCCGTCCCTGCGAGCGTGCCCGCTCGTGGACGGGAGTCCATCGTGAAGCACTCGACGGTGAAAGAGAGCTCTTGGCGCTGGCCGTCCCGCTCGTAGGTCGACGTCTGCGTCACCCAGTTCCCGTCGATGGACAGGAGCAGGGTGTCGAACGGAATTCCACCACCGGGCACGTCGAACGCGACCATCTCCCACGTCCCCTCGAGGCCGGGGTCGAGCGGACGCCGGTCGGCGTCTTGGGCCGACGCCACACCGGTCGCAATGAGGCCTAAAAGAATGAGCGCACGCATGGGTCGTGGGTTGACTCTTGGGCCAACGTATCGAGCCCGTGCTCCACCCGCAAGGCTATCGAGGAGGCCCCGCCGGCTTCGACGCGCGCACGGCGCCCGCCGGCCTCGAGGGCGGCACGGCCTTGCGGCGCCACACCGGCACCGACGAGCACGGCTCCCCGTAC
>NZ_JBARYR010000365.1:0-2980 GCF_049648075.1 Rubrivirga sp.
GCCGCGTCCGGGCCGGTGGCGGAGGCGGCGCTGGGCGCGCCCGAGTCCGGGGCGTCGGCGCAGGCACCGAGGAGAACAGCAATGACGACGAAGTAGCGCATGAGAGCGAGGCAGGGACAGCCTCACCTACGCCCGCGCGGTCTCGGTGCTCCAGGCGCTGCCGCGAACGCTACGCCTCGGGGCGGCCGACGTCCTTCATGCCCGCCAGCGCCTCGAGGTCGACCGACCGGAGCGCGGCCTCGAGGTCGTCGTCGTCGACGCCACGGCCCGAGACGGAGACCAAGAAGCGGTCGGCCACTAGCAGGCTGAACTCGCCGGACCGCGACTCGGTGTCGTACTTGCGCAAGCCCTTCTCGCCTCCGAACGTGACCGTCCGCTCATAGCTCGTGCCGGACTCGCGGTCGATCTGGCCCATCGTCCAGCCCAGGCCCATCATGCTCATGGTCGGGATGGCGCCGTAGTCCATGATGCCGATGTCGTAGCGGGTGTCGTCGAGGTCGTAGTCGGCCTCGACCTGGGAGATCGAGAACCCCATCGCGCCGTCGGTCGAGCCCTCGACGTTCGTCTGCTCGATCCCGCCGACGTCGCCGGGCAGCAGCTCACGGAGCTCGCGGAAGTTGATGGGCTCGGCCGGTGGGCGCTCGGCCGCGGCCTGCATTTCCTCGACGGCGTCGGCCATGCCGCTCAGCTGGCCCAGGATGCCAGGCTCGCCGGTTTCTTCGACGTCGCCGTCGAAGCTGTCGGAGTCGTCACCGCCGCACGCAGCGAGGGGAAGGACGAGGGCGGCGGCAAGAAGGAGTCGGAAGGACATGGGGGTGGTAGGTGAGTCCACCCATGTCTACGTGGTTTTGCCCGATGGGCCGTCATCCGACCTCGAGGTCGGGTCTACAGATCGGCAGGCGGCGTCCAACGCAAGACCGTGAGCTGGCCCGTCCCGTCGCTCCCGTAGACGTATCCGTTGGGCGACGGCAGGGTCGCCCCCCAATTCCCGTCCATCGTGACGTCGTCGTGGCGCGGGTAGGTGTCGTGGTGCGCGACGACGGTCGGCGCGGACGGGTCCTCGATGTCGAGGACGTACAAGCCCGCCGTGTAGTGCGACATGAACGCGTAGCGACCCTGGACGAGCGCGTTGTGCGCGATCTGGTTGGCGCCGAGCCACTCGCCGACCAACTCCGGGTTGTCCGCGTCCTCGATGTTCCACACCTTGACCGTTTTGCCTGCCGTCTCCTCCGTCGTCACGACGTGGCGGCCATCGTCGGTTGGCCAGATGTTGTGGACGTAGCCCGCGTTCGGCACGTCGATGGTCGACTCGAGGACGGGTGCGGACTTGTCCGTCAAGTCCCAGATGGTGTACGTCGGCTGGCGTCCCTCGGCCACGTAGACGCGGTCGTCGTGCGCGTAGACGTCGTGGACGTCGCCCACGTCGAGTTGCCCCACCACGACCGGCGCGATCGCGTCCTCGAGATCGAGCACGTGGACGATTCCCTCGCTGCCATCCAAGACGTACGCGTGCCCGGTGACGGTGTCGATGGACAGGTTGTGGCTGGACACGAACGCGTCGCCGGGACCGCGCATGACCGCAATCTCTTCCGCGTGGTGCGGCAACCCGCGCAGGTCGATGATCTGCAACCCCTCGCTCCGCCCGTAGGCCTCGGTCGTGACGTAGGCGAACGAGCCGTACGTCTTGATGTCGCGCCAGTACCACCGCGCGCGCTCGGTCGGGCCGGGGATCTGGGCCACGACCTCGAGGCTGGGCACGGCCACGATGGACACGCCCTCGAGGTCGCCCATGATGGCGTACTCGGCGCCGTCGTTGGCGACGTAGCCCCAGACGTCGGAGCCGCCGGTCTCGAGCGAGTCGGTGACGATAGCCGGCAGGTCGACCGTGCCGACCAGGTCGAGGGTCTGCGCCGAGGCGAGCGGCGCGAAGAGAAGGGCGAGAGCAGCGAGACGGATCATAGCGGTAGGCGGCGGCAGAGCCCCAGTGTACCGCACGCACGTCCTCGAGGCATGCCCTGAGCGGAGCCGAAGGGACGAATCGGCACGGTGCCCCCGCCATCCCACGGCCTCGAGGGCGACGACCTACAACGGGTCGTTCACGCCCTCGAGGCGGTGTGGCTCAGACTCGGCCTCGAGGACGAAAACTCTACAGGTCGACGGCGTTCGGATTCCACTTGAGCACCGTCAGCGTGCCCTCGAGGTCGGACGCGTAGAGGTAGCCGCTCGGCGTCGGCATGGAGACGCCCCAGTTGCCGTAGAAGGCCGCGTCGTCGTTCTCGGGGTGCGTGTCGTAGTTGGCGACCTCGATGGGGTTCGCGATGTCGGTGATGTCCAGGATGTAGACGCCGGAGGCGTAGTGCGAGACCAAGGCGTGGTCGCCCGTGATCTGGACGTTGTGCGCGATGCGGCTCGTGCCGAGCCAGTCACCGACCAGCGTCGGGTTGTCCAGGTCGCTCAGGTCCCAGACCTTGACCGTCTTGTCGACGGTCTCCTCGGTCGTCAGCGCGTACATACCGTCGTCGGTCGGCCAGATGTTGTGGACGTAGCCCGGCGACGGGACGTTGACGCGGCTCATCAGGGTCGGGTTGGACTTGTCGGACATGTCCCAGATGGAGAACGTCGGCGCGCGGCCCTCGGCGACGTAGAGCGTGTCGCCACGAGCGAAGATGTCGTGGGAGTCCGGGACCGGCACGGACGCGACCTCGACGGGCGCGATGGGGTCCTTGAGGTCGAGGCAGATGATCTCGGTCCCGTCCGAGTTGAGCATGTACGCGTGGCCCGTCATCAAGTCGATGGACAGGTTGTGGCTCGAGACCAGCCGGTCGTCCACGCCGCGGATCACGGCGATCTCTTCGGCGTGGTGCGGCAGCCCGCGCAGGTCGATGATCTGTAACCCTTCGTTCGGGCCGTAGGCCTCCGTCGAGATGTACGCGAACGATCCGTACGTCTTGATGTCGCGCCAGTAGAACGGCGCGTTCTC
>NZ_JBARYR010000366.1:0-6226 GCF_049648075.1 Rubrivirga sp.
GCTCGGGCTCATCCTGGGGCTCGCGCTCGCCACGCCGTGGCTGACGCGGCTGTGGGCTCGGCTCACCGGTCCGATCCTCGGTAGGCTGATGGGGCCGGTGGGGAGCATGGCCGCTCGCGGCGTGTCCTCGAGCCTGAGCCGGACGGCCATCGCCGTCGCCGCGCTCACCGTCGCGGTCGCCTCGACGGTCGGCGTTGCGACGATGGTGTCGTCGTTCCGCACGACCGTCGAGGACTGGCTCGGCACCGTGCTCCAGGCCGACGTCTACGTCCAGCCGCCGGCCACCGTCTTCCGCCGCGGCGGCGCGATCCTCGACGCTCGTCTGGCCGCCGACCTGGCCGCCCTCGAGGGCGTCGAGCGCATCGACGCGATCCGAACCCGGACCCTCGACACCGGCAGCGGCCCGTTCGATCTGGTCGTCAGCCGCGTGGACGAGCAGCGCGCGGGCGTCTATCGGTACAAGTCCGGCTCGGCCGAAGACGTCGCGCGCCGGGCTCCCCAAGGCGCCGTGGCCGTGAGCGAGCCGTTCGCGTTCCGCTTCGAGGTCGCCGTCGGAGACACGCTGCGGCTACCGACCGACGAAGGCGAGCGTGCCTATCCCATTGCAGGCGTGTTCTTCGACTACGGCAACGACCTCGGCATCGTACTCATGGACGAGCGCCCGTTCCTCGAGTCGTACCGCGATCCGGGGTACACCGGTGCCGCGCTGACCGCGTCGCCCGGCGTCGAGGTCGCGGCGTTGGTCGCGCGAGCGAAGGACCTGGCCGAGGGGCGACAAGAGGTGATCGTCCGGTCCAACCGCGACCTGCGGCAGGCCAGCCTCGAGGTGTTCGACCAGACGTTCGTCGTCACCGGCGTGCTGAGGCTCTTGGCCGTGGCCGTCGCGTTCGTCGGCGTGCTCTCGGCCCTGATGGCGCTGCAACTCGAACGTCGCCGAGAGCTCGCGATGTTGCGGGCGCAGGGCATGACCACGGCCGAGGTCCGCAAGATGGTGTTCGCCCAAACCGGCCTGATGGGGCTGTGGGCCGGACTCCTCGCGATCCCGCTCGGCCTGGTGTTGGCCGCCGTGTTGGTGTTCGTCGTCAACGTGCGGTCGTTCGGGTGGACGTTGGCGTTCACCGTCTCGCCCGCCGTGCTGTGGCAAGCCGTCCTGCTAGCCGTCGTGGCCGCGCTCCTGGCAGGTGTCTACCCGGCGTGGCAGATGTCGAAGACGAACCCCGCGCTCGCCATGCGCGAGGAGTAGAGCTCTTGCGGGCCGTCCTCGAGGCGGGGCGTCCGTCCTCGAGGACGCGCCGCGTCAGCCTCGAGGGAGTTCGCGCGAGGCTGACGCGCGCGGACATGTCTGCGGAAACCCCTGAGCGATAGGACTTTCTGCCGTCCCTTTCTTGTCTCGTCAGAACCGTGTCGTGAGGGTGGGGGTTTACCGGCGTCTCCCTCCTCGCGGCGCCCTTTCGCCGCTTCCTCTTTGGCCCTTTCCCGACCGCAAAAGACAGCCGTTTGGATCGGTGTGGGAGTCGTCGCCGTCGCGCTTCTGATCGCTCCTCGTTTCGTTGGAGGAGAGGCTGAGGCCGAGCCTGCCGCAGGGCGGGGCGGAGGCGACACGCTCGCGGTCACGGTCGCGCCGGTGTCGGAGGAAATGCTCGAGGACCGCGTCACCACGACCGGCACGCTCCTGCCCTGGGAGGCCGTCGAGCTCCGGGCCGAGGTCGCGGGTCGCGTGACCGGGCTCAACTTCGACGAGGGCGCCGTCGTCCGACAGGGCCAGACGCTGGTCTCGCTCGACACGCAGGTCCTCGAGGCCCAGATCGAGGGCGCGCGGACGCGTCGGGACCTGGCCTCGGTGCAGGCCCGTCGCCGCCGCGAGCTGTTCGAGATCGGGGGGCTCAGCCGCCAAGCCCTCGACGAGGCCGAGAGCGAGGCTCGCGTCCTCGATGCCGAGCTGTCGCAGCTCGCCGCCGAGGTCCGACGGCGCCGCATTGTGGCGCCGTTCTCGGGCCAGATCGGCCTGCGCGAGGTGTCCCCAGGTGCCTACCTCTCGCCGGGCGACCGCGTCGCCACGCTCCGCATCACGAACCGGCTCCGGCTCGAGTTCACCGTCCCGGAGCGGTACCTCGGCCAGATCCGCCAGGGACAGTCCGTCCGGTTTTCTGTGCCCGGCCAGGAAGACGGCTTCGTGGCGACGGTCTACGCCATCGAGGCCAACGTCGAGGCCGCAACGCGGGCGTTCACCGTCCGTGCCGAGGCCCGCAATCCTGGGGGCGCGCTCCAGCCCGGCGCCTTCGCCGCGGTCGACCTGGTGCTCGACGAGATCCCCCAGGCGTTGCTGATCCCGGCGGCGGCCGTCATCACCGGCGCAGACAGCACGACGGTCTACGTGGTCCGCCAGGGGACGGCCGTCCCGCGCGCCATCACGACCGGCGTTCGGACGGCCGACCGGCTCCAGGTCACGAGCGGCCTCGAGGCCGACGACGTCGTCCTGACGTCCGGTCTCAACCAGGTCCGTCCAGGCCAGCCCATCCGCACGGGCGGTGCCTTCGACCCCACGCGCGTCCGTCCCGAAGGGCCGTCCCAGCCGTCACGCGACTACCAGACCGCCGACTAGCTCGCTCTCGGCGGAGACCCGCCCGTCGCTCTCGTTCCCTCAAGCCTTGGCTTCCCTCTACGACGTCTCCGTCCGGCGGCCCGTCTTCGCGACGGTCCTGTCCCTCGCGATCCTGATCGGCGGCGTCATCGGGTTTTTCGAGCTGGGCGTGCGCGAGTACCCCATCGTCCAGACGCCCGTGATCTCGGTCCGGACGGACCTCAGGGGCGCGAACGCGGCCGTCGTCGAGAGCCAGGTCACCGAGCCCATCGAGGAGTCGGTCAACGCCATCGACGGCATCCGCTCGATCACCTCGATCAGCAACCAGGGCCGGAGCACGGTGCGCGTCGAGTTCGACCTGGGCGCCGACCTCGATGCCGCCGCCGCGGACGTGCGAGACCGCGTGAGCCGGGCGCGAGGTCAAATTCCCGACGAGGTCGAAGAGCCGATCATCTCCAAGTCGAACTCCGACGGCGACCCGGTCATCTTCCTCAACCTCTCCTCGGAGCAGTACGACCTCCTCGAGTTGTCCGAGATCGCCGACAACTTCTTCGCCGAGCGGCTCCAGACCATCGACGGCGTCGCGTCCGTCGACATCTGGGGCGACAAGCGGTACGCGATGCGGATGTGGATGGACCCCGCCGCGCTCGCGGCCTACGGGCTCACGCCGGGCGACGTGCGCCGGGCCGTCAACGAGCAGAACATCGAGCTGCCCGGCGGCATCATCGAGGGCGACCAGGTCGAGCTGACCATTCGACCTCTGACCCGCTTGGCGACTGTCGAGGAGTTCGAGGACATCATCCTGAAAAACGATGGGACGTCGCTCGTCCGGTTCTCCGACGTCGGCCGCGTCGAGTTGGCGGCGCAGAACCAGCGGACGGTGCTCAAGCGCGACGGCGTCGCGATGGTCGGCGTCGTGCTCCGGCCGCTCGCCGACGCCAACGCCATCGAGATCGTGGACACGTTCTACGACCGGCTGGAGGACATCCGGCCCGACATCCCGGACGGCATCGAGTTGGGCATCGGGTTTGACAACACCGAGCCCATCCGGGCCTCGATCGCCGAGGTCCGCAACACGGTCTTTATCGCGCTCGGGCTGGTGGTGCTCGTCATCTTCGGGTTCCTACGCGACTGGCGGACGACCGTCATCCCGGTCGTCGTCATCCCGGTCTCGCTCGTCGGCGCGTTCGGCGTCATGGCGCTGGCCGGGTTCTCGATCAACGTGCTGACGCTGCTGGCGCTCGTGCTGGCCATCGGGCTCGTGGTGGACGACGCGATCGTGGTGCTGGAGAACATCTACGCCAAGATCGAGGAGGGCATGGACCCCATGGCGGCGGCGGTCGCCGGGACGAAGGAGATCTACGTCGCCGTCATCGCCACGACGCTGGCGCTGGTGGCCGTCTTCCTGCCGATCATCTTTCAGAGCGGCGTGATCGGCGCGCTCTTCCGCGAGTTCGGGCTGACCATCGCGGCGGCCGTCGTGATCTCGTCGTTCGCGGCCTTGACGCTGACGCCGATGCTGTCGTCGAAGCTGCTGGTGCGGCGCGACATGAAGCCCTGGATCTACCGGAAAACGGAGCCGGCGTTCGTGCGCTTGAACGACGCCTACCGCTCGACGCTGCAGGCCGTTCTGAAGGTGCGCTGGGTGGCGTTCGTCGTGATGTTGGCGGCGGCCGGCGGCGTCTACGTGCTGTTCAACAGCCTGGAGAGCGAGCTCGCGCCCGCTGAGGACCGCTCACAGATGCGTCTGTTCGCGAACGCGCCCCAGGGCCGCGGCTACGCCTACATGGACGCCTACACCGACGAGCTCATCGCGCTCATCCAGCGCGAGGTGCCGGAAACGGAAGCGCTCATCTCGGTCACGTCCCCCGGCTTCGGCTCGTCCGGCTCGGTCAACTCGGCGTTCGCGAACGTCATCCTGGTGGACCCGTCGGAGCGCGAGAGGAGCCAGGACGAGATCGCGAACGGCTTGCAGCAGGTGCTCGGCACGTTGCCCGGCGCGCGTGTTAACGTGAGCCAACCGGCGACCATCCAGACCTCGTCGGGCCGGGGCTCGCCGGTCCAGCTCGTGATCCAGGCGCCCAACCTCCCGGCGTTGCAGGACGCGCTGCCGGCGTTCATGGAGCGGGCGACCCAGGACCCCGCGTTCCAGTTCGCGCGCGCCGACCTCGAGTTCACGCTCCCCGAGCTCCAGGTGGAGGTGGACCGCGACCGGGCTCAGGCGCTCGGCATCGCGCCAGTCGCGGTCGCGGAGGCCCTCGCGGTCGCCCTGAGCGAGGGCCGGTTCGGCTACTTCAACCGTGACGGCGAGCAGTACGAGATCATCGGCCAGCTCGAGCGCGAGGCCCGGGACACGCCGAACGCCATCCAGGGCATCTTCGTGCGAAGCGCGGGGGGACAGCCGATCCCGCTCTCGAACCTGGTCACGCTGACCGAGTCGGCCGCGCCGCCGCAGCTGTACCGGTTCAACCGGTTCACGGCGGCGACCGTCTCGGCCGAGCCCGCCGAGGGCGTCTCGCTCGGCGACGCCATCGAGGCCATGGAGTCCATCGCCGACGCGACGCTTCCCGTCGGCTTCTCGACGGCGCTCGACGGCCAGAGCCGGGACTTCCGCGAGACCGGCGGGTCCATCTTCGTCGTGTTCGGGCTGGCGCTCGTGCTGATCTACCTGGTGCTGTCGGCCCAGTTCGAGAGCTTCCGCGACCCCGTGACGATCCTGCTGACCGTTCCGCTGGCGCTCTTGGGCGCGCTCGGGGCGCTGTTCGTGTTCGGGAGCACGATCAACGTGTTCAGCCAGATCGGGCTGGTCATGCTGATCGGGCTCGTCACCAAGAACGGCATCCTGATCGTCGAGTTCGCCAAGCAGAAGCGGGCCGACGGGGCGTCGCGTTTGGAGGCCGCCGAAGAGGCCGCGACGGCGCGGTTCCGTCCGATCCTGATGACGGCGTTCTCGACCGTGCTCGGCACGCTGCCCATCGCGCTCGCGCTCGGCTCGGGCGCCGAGAGCCGCGTCCCGATGGGTCTGGCCGTGATCGGGGGGCTCATCGTGGGCACCTTGCTCACGCTCTACGTCATCCCCGCGCTGTACACGTTCATCGCGAGCGAGACGGCGAGCCCGCCGCTCGGGGAGGAGACCGAAGACCCCCTCGAGGACGCGGAGTCGGAGACCACGGACCGGACGGAAGGGGACGGGGCAACGGGCGAACTCCCCCCCGATCCCGAGCCCGTGCGACCGCTCGACGCGACGGGCGACGGGGCCGACGTCGCTGCCAACCCCGCCCCGGCCCGCGAGGGGTCGTGATCAGAGGTCTCTTCGTGATGGCGCTCGCGGTATGGGCGACGGCGGCCGGCGCGCAGGAGCGCCCGTCCCTCCGTCAGGACTCGATCCCGCCGCTCCCGGACTCGCTCCGCCTCTACGGCGGCACACTGGCCACCCGGCCCCCGCTCCCCGTCCTCGACGCGGCTGGCGAGGCGCGGCGCTTGACGCTGGACCACGCCATCGAGATCGCGCTGCTCCAGAACCCGGACCGTCGGATCTCCGCCCTCGAGGGACTGCGGGCCGCCAACGACGTGTCGCTCGGCAACGCGGGATACCTCCCGACGCTCAACGCGACGGCCAATTTAGCCGGGTTGCGGAGCGACGGC